>CAJLYL010000014.1 GCA_905210855.1 uncultured Clostridia bacterium | reverse complement strand
GAGCCGACCTGCTGTTTACATATTATCAATACACTCCATGCTCATGGCAAGAATCTCCGCCAGTCTCTCCGAGCGGCCGTCCAGATACAAAAATCCGATAAGCGCCTCAAACCCCGTGGCATGGCGATAATCCACAATGTCCGCATTTTTCGCACTGGTGTAGGAATGTGCGTTTCTGCCGCGCTTGAACACGGCGGTCTCCTCGTCCGTCAGCCTGTCCGAGATTGCATGAATAATGTCGCTCTGCGCCTTTGCCTTGACATACCCCGTAGCCGCGCGGTGCAGCTTGGCAACGGGCATATTGCCGCGGAGCATGACGTGTTCGCGCACATACACCTCGTAAACCGCGTCGCCGATGTACGCAAGCGCCAGCGGCGACAGCGCGCGCGGATTTATGCTCACACTCGGCTCAATCATTGCTTATCCTCCTCCACTTAACTCCCTGTCGGGTGTCCTCAAGCTCTATGCCGCTTGCCTTGAGCATATCTCTTATCTCGTCCGCACGGGCAAAATTCTTCTCCCTGCGCGCGGCGTTGCGCTCCTCTATCAGCGCCTCTATGTCACTGTCAAGTATGTCCGCCTTTTTCTCCGCGATTATGCCGAGCACTCCGCCCAGTTCGCGTATGAGCGCGGCTATCGCGTCTATGTCGCCTTTCGGTGTGGTCTCGTCAAACTCCACGTTGGCGTATTTAACGATGTCGAATATCGCCGATATCGCGTCCGCCGTGTTTATGTCCTCGTCCATGGCGTCAATAAATTGCTGCCTGAATTTCTCTGCCGCCTCTTTGACCGCGGCGCTCGCCTCGCCGTCCGCAGCCTTGCCCGACATGAAATCCAAGTTGTCAAGACAGGTGTTTATCCTGCCAAGAGCAGCCTCCGCCTGCTTCAGCAGATCGTGACTGAAGTTTATCGGGTTGCGGTAGTGGGCGCTGAGCATGAAGAATCTTATCACTATGTAGTCAAATTCCTTTGCCACATCTCTCACAGTGAAGAAATTGCCGAGAGATTTGCTCATCTTTACGTTGTCCACGTTTATGTAGCCGTTGTGCAGCCAGTAATGCGCAAATTCACACCCGTGAGCGCACTCGCTCTGCGCAATCTCATTCTCATGATGAGGGAATATGAGGTCCTGACCGCCGCTGTGTATATCTATTGTGTCGCCGAGGTATTTTGTAGCCATTGCCGAGCACTCTATGTGCCAGCCGGGTCTGCCCTGTCCCCACGGGCTGTCCCACGACGGTTCGCCCTCTTTTTTGGCTTTCCACAGGGCAAAATCCATCGGGTCCTCCTTGACGTCCGCCACATCTATGCGCGCCCCTGCCTCAAGATTCTCCAGCGGCTGATGCGACAGCTTGCCGTATTCGGGGAATTTCTTCACTCTGAAATACACATCTCCGTTTACGGTGTATGTATAGCCTTTTTTCTCCAGCTCGGATATGATGCCGATTATCGCGTCTATGTTTTCGGTAGCGCGCGGATGAACGCTCGCCTTTTCTATGCCGAGTCCCTGCGCATCGACAAAATATTCGCCGATAAACCGCTCCGCAAGCTGCGCCACGGTGATGCCCTCCTCGTTTGCGCGCTTTATCATCTTGTCGTCTATGTCGGTGAAATTCTGCACAAATTTGACCTCATAACCCCTGTACTCGAGGTATCTTCTCAAAGTGTCAAATATGATAAACGGCCGCGCGTTTCCTATATGAAAATAATTGTAGACGGTCGGCCCGCAGGAATACATCTTCACCTTGCCGGGCTCTATGGGCACAAATTCCTCCTTGCGGCGCGTCATGCTGTTGTACAGTCTGAGCATATAATCAACTCCAATACAGTAATGTCAAAAAAATCATTCAGCTTATATTATATAATCATTTTAAAAAAATTACAACCGTTTTCGGAATATTTGTTATTTTTTTATTGTTTTTAGATTGATTTTGGGCGCGCCGCATGATAAAATATAGATATGTAAACGATAATCCATAGGCAGCGCGTGTTCAAGTCCCGTTTGCCCGAATCGGAGTGATTGAAAAAAATGATTTTCCGCAAAGACATCGAGCCGAAGTGCCGCCTGTGCGCAAATGCGCAGCCGGCGGACGATTCGGCAAATATGCACTGCTCGCTGCGCGGCACTGTTCCGCGCGACTTTGCGTGCAAAAAATTTAAATACGACATTTTCAAGAGAGAAATAAAGCCGAAACCCAAGTTGGATTTCGGCAAATTCAGCAAAAAAGATTTTGATATCTGATGCTTATTTTATATTTCCGTCCGCGTCAAAGAGCGGCAGCTTGCCGAGAACGATAATATCGTCTCTGTCGGCAGCGTCGCCCTCGCCGAGGACTGCCATTTTTCCGACAATGTTTCCGCCGGCTTTTTCCACAAGATAATCTATGGAATCGAGAGATTCTCCCGTGCTGATAACGTCATCCACCACAAGCACACGTTTGCCGCGGATGGCGTCAACATCTGCCTGACCTATGCAGAGTTTTTGCAGATTGGCGGTGGTTATGGAATTAACTTCGGTTGTGATGATGTTCTCCATATACACCTTGGGCGCCTTGCGCGCAATGATGTAGTTGCCGTCGCCGTGCTGCTTTGCCATTTCGTACACAAGCGGTATGCTCTTGCACTCGGCTGTGACTATGATGTCATACTTCGGCGCTTTTTTGAGCAGCTGCTCCGCAGCGGCAACCGTCATCTCCACATCGCCGAACATGATGAAAGCGGCAATGTACAAATCGTCCGCAACCCTGAACAGGGGCAGCTCGCGCTTAAGCCCTGCTATTTCCATGGTATAAGTCTTTCTCATAATGTTATTTCCTTCCCATATAAGAGGGGGTGTTCCAAAAAATGCAACACCCCCAATTGATTTTGTTAATTTGAAAATTATTTTTGGTTAAATTACATTACCTTTGATGCGATGTACAGCGCAAAGAGTACAACGGATATCCACATAACGGGGCTGATGTCTTTGATTTTGCCTGTGCAAATCTTGATTACAACCCAAGCGATCATAGCAACCATGATACCGTTTGAGATAGAGTATGTCAAAGGCATGAAGGCGATTGCAAGGAATCCGCCGATAGCGTCTGCCATGTCGCCGGAGAAGCTCATCTTCTTAACGGAGGAGAGCATCAGCAGACCGACAAAGAGCATAGCCGGAGTTGTTGCAAATGAAGGGATAGCGAGGAAGAACGGTGCAAACACAATCGATACGATAAAGAGCACCGCGGTTACAACAGCCGTGAGGCCTGTTCTTCCGCCGACGGAAACACCGGCAGTGGACTCAACATAGCTTGTAACGGTGGAAGTACCCATGCAAGCGCCTACAACGGTACCTACGGCGTCTGCCATAAGAGCTGCGCCCGCCTTGGGGAGATTTCCCTCTTCGTCAAGGAGATCGCCTTTTTCGGCAACGCCGATGAGTGTGCCGACGGTGTCGAATATATCTGTGTAAAGGAATGTGAATGCGATGAAGATGAATGTCATAGCGTTTTCGGCAACAAACTTGAAGTCGAAGTTAAACATGGTGGGCGCCGCAAAAGCTTCTGTTGAGAAGTTGGGGTAGAGCGAATATACGCCGTTTTCTATATCTACAACATACCAGCCGCAAGCCTGCGCAATCATGCCGAGAATCCAAGTTGCAATGATGCCGATGAGGATGTCGCCCTTAACGTTGAAGTGGTGCAGAACACCGATGATGAGCAATCCTGCAAAAGAGAGCACAACCGTGGGCGAGGAAAGGTCGCCGAGTGCAACCAGCGTAGCGTCGTTTGCAACAACTGTCTGTGAGTTGATGAGCGCAATGATTGTGATGAACAAACCGATACCTGCGGAAATACCGTATTTGAGGTTGTTCGGGATTGAGTTTACCAGAGCCTCTCTGAACTTGAAGACAGACAGCACCATGAAGATGAGACCTTCAACAAGTACAGCCGTGAGCGCTACCTGATACGAACAGCCCATAGCTCCGCAAACCGTGAATGCAAAGAATGCATTGAGACCCATGCCCGAAGCAAGGGCAACGGGGTAGTTTGCAAAGAAAGCCATGCACAGTGTTGCTATCGCAGCCGAGATTGCGGTTGCGGTGAACACAGCCGGAGCGGAAGCTCCTTCAATTCCGCCGAGGTAGTTCGGGTTGACGGCGAGTATGTACGCCATCGCAAGGAAGGTAGTAATACCGGCGATAATTTCGGTTTTTACGTCGGTACCGTTTTCCTTGAGCTTAAACAGTTTTTCCATTTCCATTTCTCCTTTTTTCTCTTTTTCAAAATAGAACAAAATCTGACACTACCATTGTATAACCCTTTTGCACAAAAAGCAAGTGTTCAATTTGTATAAAATTAATTTTTTTTGTGGTAAATATGTATAAATAATAATAAATCGACCGAAAACAAAAAAATAGGTGTTGATTTTTATCTGATTATGTGTTATTATGGATTAAATAAAAATACTAAATTGGAAATTGAGGTGGATTAATTATGAAATCAACAGGTATTGTAAGAGACATCGACAAGCTGGGCAGAATAGTTCTTCCTATCGAGCTGCGCAGACTTAAGGATCTCGACAGCGGTGATTCCGTAGAAATCTATGTGGAGGGTGACAACATCATTCTCAGAAAGCATGAACCCGCTTGCACATTCTGCGGCAACAGCAACAATGTAACCGAATTTAAGGGCAAGAACATTTGTGCTGACTGCATCAAAGAACTTTCTAAGTAATACCAAGTTTTTTTCGGGTTGCGTTTTTCGCGCAGCCCGCTTTTTTTTGTCTCTTTTTATCCTTCCGAATT
Source organism: uncultured Clostridia bacterium (assembly GCA_905210855.1). Taxonomy (GTDB): domain Bacteria; phylum Bacillota; class Clostridia; order UMGS1810; family UMGS1810; genus RGIG4708. Next base: position 24,144 of record CAJLYL010000014.1, on the reverse strand, counting down.
TATTTGCAAATCGAGGGCACAATAACCTTCGGAGGAATTTTTTATGAAACCGAGAATTAAATTTTTGTTTTTTGTATCAATGCTCAGCCTGACGGCGCTTTGCGCACACATATTCAACATAGCGCTGATAAAACAGACCTCATACGCCCAAAATGCCGCCTCGCAGCGCCGCAGCACCGAGGTAATCAAAAAATACCGCGGGGGAATTTATGACAGAAACATGATACCTCTCGTTGATGACGCGGCGGAGAGCCTCACCCTCGCGGACGGTCAGCGCACAGAGCGTGAAAAAAGATACTCCGCAGGCACGGCGGAGCACACAGTAGGCTACACCCTGTCGGACGGCAGCGGCGCAAGCGGCATAGAAAAAGCGTTTGACGAAGTACTGACATCGGACGCGGCAAAGAGCGCCGTATACATGACGGACGCGGCAGGCGGAGGCTTAAAGAAAAGTCTTACGGAGCTGACGGCGGAGAAACCCGACCGGAACATAAAGCTCACAATAGACGCAGCCGTGCAGAAAATTGCCGAAAAGGCTGCCGACGAATACATCGAAAACGGAGCAATAGTCATCCTGGATGTGAACACATTCGATACGGCCGCGATAGTCAGCCGGCCGGGCTTTGACCGCAGCAACGTGGAAAATGCGCTCGTCAGCGGAGATTCGCCTCTGCTTAACCGCGCGCTGAGTCCGTACAACGCCGGAAGCATTTTCAAGATTATCACAGCGGCGACGTATCTCGAAAACGGCGGCAGCGAGGAATGCACATATACGTGCGGCGGTTATGTCACTGCGGACGGAATGGATTTTAAGTGCAACAGCGAGAAAGGGCACGGCGAGCTGAACCTAAAAAACGCCTTTGCCAAGTCATGCAACAGTTATTTTTACAATGCGGCTATGAGCGTAGGCGTGGATGTGATAATGGATGAGGCACGAAAATTCTCCCTCGGCAGCGCCCTGCTCAACTGCGGTTTGGACGAATCCTGCGGACATCTGCCGGAGAACAGGGAATTTTCGCTGCGCGACGCGGCAAACATAGGCATAGGTCAGGGCGAAATTCTCATCACGCCGCTTCAGGCTGCCAATATGGCCTGCATAATAGCCGCCGGCGGCACAGAAAGGAACATAAACATAGCGGACAGCGTAGTGCACGCGGACGGAGCGGAGATAAAGGATTTGCGCGGATACGGCGAAAAGACGGTCATAAGCCGCCGCACGGCATATACCATCGGCGAAATGATGCGCGAGGCGGTGCTGGAGGGCACTGCACAGGCTGCGCAAAACGGCGTGGTTGCCATAGCCGGAAAGACGGGCACGGCAGAGACCGGCTGGAACAGGGACGGCACACCGATGGTACACGGCTGGTTTTGCGGATTTTTCCCCTATGAAAACCCGAGGTATGCAATGGCGGTGTTTGCCGAGGACGGAAAAAGCGGCAGCGCGGCCTGCATACCGGCGTTTCGGCAGATTGCGCTGGAGGTGATGAGGTGCAGATGAGCCCCAAAAAACGGGCGTCCGAATCGGACGCCCGTTTTTCAAACTTATTTATCGTCTTTAACCAATTCCTTAAACGACGCGGCGAGTCCGGCAACGGATTGAATCTCGCTCGGTATAATAATCTTGGTTGCCTTGCCGTCAGCCACCTTTTCAAGTGCCTCCATAGCCTTGAGCGCAACCACAGCCTCATCGGGGCAAGCCTCTTTAAGCCTGCGCAGACCCTCTGCATTCGCCGTCTGGATGCTGAGTATTGCCTCCGCCTCACCCTGAGCCACACGGATGTGCGATTCCTTTTCGGCGTCGGCGCGCAGAATAGCCGCCTCTTTTTCACCCTCGGCAACAAGTATTGCGGATTTCTTTTCACCCTCCGCCTTGAGTATGAGCTCACGTCTCTCACGCTCCGCTTTCATCTGCCGCTCCATGGCGTCCTGAATCTCGCGCGGCGGAATGATGTTTTTCAGCTCCACACGGTTTACCTTTATGCCCCACGGGTCGGTCGCCTCATCAAGGATTGAGCGCATCTTGGTGTTCACGGTGTCTCTCGATGTGAGCGTTTCGTCCAGCTCCAGGTCGCCGATGATGTTTCGCAGCGTGGTCGCCGTCAGATTCTCTATTGCCGACATGGGGTAATCCACACCGTATACATAGAGCTTGGGGTCGGTAATCTGATAGAAAACCACCGTGTCAATCTGCATGGTTACGTTATCCTTGGTGATAACCGCCTGGGGGTCAAAGTCAACCACCTGCTCCTTGAGGCTGACCGTCTTTGCAATGCGGTCGATGAAAGGAATCTTTACGTGGATGCCCACGCTCCAGGTCTCGTTGTACGCGCCGAGCCGCTCCACAACCGCCGCGTGCGCCTGAGGAACAATCCTGATGTTGAGCACAACGATAATTAAAAGAATAATTATTAATCCGAGCCAAACCATAATACACTACCTCCGTTAATTTTTACGTTTTCCCTTATTTATCCTCATAAAGCCGTCTCACAACGGCGCGAACACCGTCTATCCGCTCCACCTCGACCTCGCACCCTGCCGGTATGTCGCCGCCGTCCGCAGCGGTCGCAGACCACGGTCTGCCGCAGACGCTTATCTCTCCGCCGAAGCTGTCGTGCTTTATATCAGCGGTGACAACCGCTGTTTTGCCTATAATCATGTCGGCATTTGTGCTTTGCCTGCGCACCTTAAGCTTTTTTGCGACGAGCGGCTTTGTCAGGGCAAGCGACACCACGGACACCATCACAAAAACCCACAGCTGAGCCGTGACATCCGCACCGAAATACGAAACGGCAAACGCAGCAAACGCGCCTATCGCAAACCATATCGTCACAAGGTTGAAGGTGAGCGCCTCAACGACGGCAAAAACAACCGCCGCAGCAATCCAAATAATATTATTCACAGAAAGCACCTCTTTCACTCAAATATTTTTAAGCTTTTCCGTTTTTCCGCTTTTTAAAAATGCGGACGGATATAGTGAAAATCCGTCCGCAGTCAATGGCTGTTTATTTTTTGAGTTCGTTTCTGCCGGCTGCAATGCGCGAGCTAATCTCATTTACATCGCGCTCCACGCGTGCGAGCATATCGTCGGCATACTTAAGCGAAGCAAGGCGAATTTCTTTGCCCTCCTTCTGTGCCTTCTCGATAATCACGCTTGCGTTCTCGGTGGCTTTTCTGGTTATCTCGTGCTCGTCTATGAGCGACACAACCTTGTGCTCCGCCTCCTTGATTTTTGCGTCGGCAAGCCTTTGCGCGTCGGAGAGAATTTTTTCTCTGTCCTCATTGATTGCCTTAGCCTCGCGGATTTCCTCGGGGATAGAAAGACTGATGTCGTTTATGATGTCAAGAAGCTTTTCCTTATCAAGAAAAGTCTTTTTGATAATGGGTATCTCAATGCCTTTTTCTATCAATTCTTCCAGCTCTGCGAGCAGTTCCACTATATCCATTGTTTTGTATCCTCCTTATGGTATTAATCAATCTTTAGTTTGTCTGCAATTTCGCGGACAAGACAATCCGGAACAAGTTCCTCGAGATTGCCGCCGTACCGCGCCACCTCCTTGACGATGCTTGAGCTGAGGTAGGAATATTTTGCGCTGGTCATCATAAACAGCGTTTCGATGTTTTTTTCAAGCTTGTGATTGGTGAGAGCCATCTGAAATTCGTATTCAAAATCCGACACGGCGCGCAGACCGCGCACCACGATAGCTGCGTTTTTCTCGTTGAGATAGTTCACCAAGAGTCCGGAAAAGCTGTCAACCTCGACGTTGTCGTATTCCGCGGTAACGCGGCGTATCATATCGAGCCGCTCCTCAAGAGAGAAGGCAGATGTCTTTGCGCTGTTGGTAAGTATAGATACATAGAGCTTATCAAAAATCTTGCTTGCCCTATTTATTATGTCAAGATGACCGTTTGTAATCGGGTCAAAGCTGCCCGGATATACGGCTGTTTTGCTCATGCTTCCTCCAAAATGTTCACACTCACCCTGCCGTAGCTGCGCCGCCGCACAACCTCAAACCCTGCCGGAATGTCCGGCGGAAGGCTGTTGTCGCACTCTGCCACAACCACTGCTCCGTCCGACAAAAGGCGTCTTTCATGCAGCAAGAAAAGTGATTTTTTTAAGTAATCCGACCTGTACGGCGGATCGAGGAACACCAGATTAAAGCTTTTGTCCGTCGTCTCCAGGAATCTGTCAAATCCGCACACGCGCACATCGGATTTTGCCCCAAAGCCGGCCTTTGCCAGATTCCTCGCGACAACCGCCGCCGCGTCCCCGGCACTGTCCACAAAAACGCACCTGTCCGCACCGCGGCTGAGCGCCTCTATTCCCATGGCGCCGCTGCCGGCGAACAAATCGAGCACCGACGCGCCGACCGTCCTGTCAAAAAGCATACTGAATATTGCCTCTTTAACCCTGTCAAGGGTAGGTCTTGTCGAAAGTCCGTCAAGGCTTTCAAGCTTTAATCCTCTTGCCGAGCCTGATATAACTCTCAAAAACATACCCCTCCCATAATAACAGTATATATATTATATCGTCCGCCGCCGAATATGTCAATAGGAAATTGAATTTTTACCCGATTTTTGCCCAAAATCAAAAAAAATTAAAAAATTTTCAAAAAAAGCTTTACATATAGTGGATTTCGTGATAACTTATTTATATGTGAGAAAAAAACGAAAGAACGGTGAAACTTACAAATGGACAAAATCAACCTTTGGCTGTGGCTTTCGGAAAACGGCTTGATGACAAAGAAAATAAAACATCATCTGCTTGAGCATTTCGGAGACATAGAGAGTATTTACTCTGCCGGACGCGAGGACTACGAAGCGCTCGGCTGGCTGCAGCCGGAACAGATAGCCTCGCTTTGCAGCAAGGACATGCAGGATATGCACGGGCTGTACAAAAAAAACGGCGTGAGCATAATAACCATAGATTCGGACGGTTATCCCGAGCTGCTGCGCCAGGTGTACACGCCGCCGCTTGTTTTGTATTGCAGAGGCAAATTTATAAATCTGAATGAGCGCCTGTGCATATCTATTGTCGGCACAAGAAAAATGACCGCCTACGGCAAAAACTGCGCCTACAACATATCAAAGGAGCTTGCCGAAGCGGGCGCAATCATCGTCAGCGGCATGGCGGACGGCATAGATTCAGTGGCGCACAGAGGCGCGCTGGACGCAGGTATGCCCACTGTCGCCATTGTCGGCTGCGGCGTAAACATAGTGTATCCGACAAAAAATGCGTCGCTCATGCAGCGGATTATGAAAACCGGCATGGTGATAAGCGAATATCCGCTGAACTCGCCTCCGGAGAAATTTCATTTTCCCGAGCGCAACATTATAATAGCCGCGCTCTCGGTTGCAACGGTTGTGGTGGAGGCAGACATAAAGAGCGGCTCTCTCATAACAGCAAGCCACGCAAACGAACTCGGCAAGGATTTGTACGCGATACCCGGCAGCATATATTCGCTGTACTCAAAGGGCACAAACTCCCTGATAAAGGACGGCGCCTACTGCGCAACCTGCGCCGAGGACATCATGTTCGGCTGCCGCGCAAAATACGCCGATTTGCTGATTGCGGGTATGAATGACAGAATCGAGAATAATAATATAGAAAGCACACGCAGCTTTAAAACACTCGAAAAGGAATACGAGGAAAAAATGAGTGTCGTATCAAACGGCGACACCCTGTACAGCGCCGACAGCACTCCCGTTGAGGGCGACGAGGCAAAAATCCTGAAGCTGATGACCGACAAGCCAATCTCGGCGGACTATATCCACGAGAACACCGGTCTGGATATCGCAACGCTTAACTCCCGGCTTCTGCTTATGGAGCTTTCGGGCAAAATAACAAAGCACCCGGGAAACACATACACAATTTCCAATTGATGACGAAGGAGTATAACATGAGCAAAAAACTTGTTATAGTGGAGTCGCCGTCCAAGGCGACAACAATAAAAAAATATCTCGGCAGAGGCTACAGCGTGGTGGCAAGCATGGGTCACATAATCGACCTGCCGAAAAGCTACCTTGCCATTGACACCGAAAACAACTATGAGCCCAAATATATAACCATACGCGGCAAAGGCGACCTGGTTAAATCGCTTAAAAAGGAAGCTAAGGCGGCGGACAAAATATATCTCGCAACCGACCCCGACCGTGAGGGAGAGGCAATATCATGGCACCTGGCAAATCTGCTTGAGATAGACAAGACCTCGCAGTGCCGCGTCACATTCAACGAGATAACCAAAAAGGCGGTAACCGAGGGAATCAAGCAGCCGCGCTCGATAAACGAGGACCTTGTGAATGCCCAGCAGGCAAGGCGCGTCCTCGACAGAATAGTGGGCTACAAAATCAGCCCGATACTCTGGAAAAAGGTGAAAAAAGGCCTGAGCGCCGGCAGAGTGCAATCCGTGGCAACAAAGCTAATCTGCGACAGAGAAAACCAGATAAACGCCTTTGTTCCGCAGGAATACTGGTCTCTCGACGCGTCGCTGATTAAGGACAAAAAGAAATTCATTGCAAAATTCTACGGCGAAAACGGCAAAAAGCTTGAGCTTAAGGACGAGAAAAACACTCTGGCGATAAAAGAGCAAATCGAAAATTCGCCCTTTACCGTGTCGTCCGTGAAAAAATCCATGAAGAAAAAATCGCCCGAGCCGCCGTTTATCACAAGCACGCTCCAGCAGGAGGCGAGCAGAAAGCTCAACTTCACCACGGCGCGCACCATGCAGACCGCTCAGCAGCTGTATGAGGGCATCAACATTAAAGGGCGCGGCCAGATAGGTCTCATCACCTACATGAGAACCGACTCTCTGCGAATTGCCGATGACGCGAGAGCGCAGGCAAAGGAATATATCCTCGCGCAGTACGGCGGCAATTACTATCCGCAGACTCCGAGGATATACAAGGCAAAGAAAAACGCCCAGGACGCGCACGAGGCGATACGCCCGTCGTATACCGACATTGTGCCCGACAGCATAAAGGACTCGCTGACAAGCGACCAGTATAAGCTCTACAAGCTGATATGGTCGCGCTTTATATCCAGTCAGATGACGGACGCCCTGTACGACACCGTGAGCGCAACCATAGACGCCGGCGGCGGAAGATATCAGTTCCGCGCAACCGGCGCAACAATGAAATTTGACGGCTACACCCTCGTGTACACCGAGGGCAGAGACGAGGAGGAAAAGAAGGAGACAAAGCTGCCGCCGCTGGAAGAGGGCGACGTGCTCACCCTCGACAAGCTTCTGCCGGAGCAGCACTTTACACAGCCGCCGGCACGTTACACCGAGGCTGCGCTCATCAAAATGCTTGAGGAAAAGGGAATCGGCAGACCGAGCACCTACTCCCCCACCATATCCACGATAATTGCGCGCGGATATGTCACAAGGACAAAAAAGACCCTGTTCCCGACCGAGCTCGGAATGATTGTCAACGACATAATGAGCAAATATTTCAAGGACATTGTGGACGTGACCTTCACCGCCAGCATGGAAAACGACCTCGACATGGTAGAGGACGGCAAGGAGGATTGGCATAAGGTAGTGGACGATTTTTACAAGCCGTTTGAAAAGGTGCTCAAAACCGCCGAGGACGAAATAGGCGATGTGGAAATAAAGGACGAGGTATCCGATGTAAAATGTGAAAAATGCGGCGCCATGATGGTGTACAAACAAGGCAAATACGGCAAATTCCTCGCCTGCCCGTCGTTCCCCAAGTGCCGCAACACCAAGCCGATAGTAAAGCAAATCGGCGTAAGCTGCCCAAAATGCGGCGGTCAGATAATAGAAAAAAAATCAAAGCGCGGAAAGATATTCTACGGCTGCGAAAAATACCCCGAGTGCGACTTTACCTCGTGGGATAAGCCGACAAACAAGGTGTGCCCCGTATGCGGCGGCATAATGTATCAAAAGGGCACAAGGGACGGCAAAATATACTGTCCGGCGTGCAGTGAGAAAAACCGCGCGGCAAAGGGAGAAAAAGGAGAAAAATGATGCAGGTAAACGTTATCGGAGCAGGGCTTGCCGGGTGCGAAGCGGCGTGGCAGATTGCACGCCGCGGCGTAAAAGTGCGCCTGTTTGAAATGAAGCCCGAAAAATCGTCGCCGGCTCACAGTCTTAATTATTTCTCCGAGCTGGTGTGTTCAAATTCGCTGCGCTCAAATCAGCTTGAAAACGCGGCAGGTCTGCTCAAGGAGGAGATGCGCCGCCTCGGCTCGCTGATAATGGAGTGTGCCGACGCGACCGCAGTGCCGGCAGGCGGTGCGCTCGCCGTGGACAGGCTTGCTTTTTCAAGGATGATTACCGAAAAAATCGAATCGCACCCGAGCATAACCGTGGTACACGGCGAGGTAACTCACATAGACGAAAGCGAGTACACGGTAGTAGCGACGGGGCCGCTGACGGCAGGCGGAATGTATGAGGAGATAAGAAGCTTTTTCGGCGGAGAATATCTGCACTTTTTTGACGCGGCGGCTCCCATAGTCACAGCGGACAGCATAGATATGAGTATTGCTTACGCCGCGTCGCGCTACGGCAAGGGAGACGCGGATTACATCAACTGCCCCATGACAAAAGAGCAATACAGGGAGTTCTATAACTCCCTGATAACCGCGGAATGCGCCGCAGTACACGGCGCGGACGAGGGCACGGTTTTCGAGGGCTGTATGCCCGTGGAAACCATGGCAAGGCGCGGCGAGGACACGCTGCTTTTCGGGCCGCTCAAGCCCGTGGGGCTGCCCTACCCGGGCACGGACACAATTCCCCATGCCGTGGTGCAGCTGCGCCGCGACAACAAAGACGGCACTCTGTACAACATAGTCGGCTTTCAGACCCATCTGAAATTCGGCGAGCAAAAAAGGGTGTTCTCCATGATTCCCGGGCTTGAGGAGGCGCAGTTCGTGCGCTACGGAGTTATGCACAGAAACACCTTCATAAACTCGCCGAAGCTGCTCAACAGCTTTTATCAAACGAGGAAAAGCGAGAAAACATTCTTTGCCGGACAGATTACCGGAGTGGAGGGCTACATAGAGTCGGCGTCATCGGGGCTTGCCGCAGGCATAAACGTAGCAAGGCTGATAAACGGAAAACCCATGACGGATTTTCCGCCCGAGACGGCGGTCGGTGCGCTTGCTCATTACATCAGCGAAGGCTCTGTGGGCAATTTTCAGCCGATGAATGTCACATTCGGCATAATTTCCCCCTTGGGTCAAAAAGTGCGTAAAAAGCGTGAAAAAAACTTTCTGCTGTCGCAGAGGGCGCTGGGTATCATAGATGAAATAGCGGCAGACGAAAACTAAAAAAAAACAGAGTATCAAAAGCGAAATGTGCTTTTGATACTCTGTTTTTATGCCGTTCAGAACTTCTCCCGAAGCAGTTTTTTCATGAAAAATGCAGATGTACCCACCGACACAATTTCCGATATCGGGAAAGCCCACCAAACCAACTCCAGCCTTCCCGTGAGCGAGAGCAGATATGCGACCGGAATAAGGATTACAAGCTGACGCGCCACAGAGACTATCAGACTGTAAACGCCGTTGCCGAGCGCCTGGAACACCGAGCCGCACACTATGCAGAAACCGGCGAACAAAAAGCTGATGCTTATTATTCTCAGTGCCGTGTCTCCTATGCTGAGCATGGATTCGGAGGCGTTGAACATACCGAGCATCTTGTCGGGGATGAACTGAAACGCCAGGAAGCCGAGGAACATCAACACCATGGCGTACATAACGGCGAGCTTTGCCGTGGACACAACCCTGTCGCGGTTGTTTGCGCCGTAGTTGAATGCAATAATCGGCACCATGCCGTTGTTAAGCCCGAAAACCGGCATGAATATAAAGCTCTGGAGCTTGAAATATGCGCCGAATACGGCAGCGGCGGTCGCAGTGAAGCTGATGAGGATTTTGTTCATGCAGAAGGTCATCAGCGAGCCTATGCTCATCATGAGGATTGACGGCACACCCACCTTGTAAATCTGCTTTACATACTCCGCACGGGGACGAAATTCGCTGATGTGCAGATGTACATATTCATTGAATTTAATGTTCATTATCATCGCGGCAAACATAGCCACTATCTGACCTAACACCGTTGCTATCGCCGCGCCGGCAATGCCCATTGCCGGAAACCCGAATTTTCCGAAGATGAGTATCGGGTCGAAGATTATGTTGATTATCGCACCGATTAGCTGGCTTATCATGGGATATACAGTCTTTCCGGTGGAGAGCAGCATCCTCTCAAAAGCAAACTGACCGAAGATACCGAATGACAGTACCGTGCATATCTGCAGATATAACGTTCCTCCATCAACAATTTCGGGAATGTCCGTCTGCACAAGGAAGAACTTGCGCGATACCGTGAGCCCCAGCACCACAAACACAAGCGAGCTGAGCATAAGCAAAAACAGTCCGACATTGGCTGTCTTGTTTGCATCATGATATTTCTTTGCGCCGAGGCTGCGCGACAGCAGGGCGTTAATGCCCACACTTGTTCCCGACGCCACCGCTATCATCAGATTCTGAAAAGGAAAAGCGAGCGACACCGCAGTCAGTGCATTTTCGCTTATCATAGATACAAATATGCTGTCAACCACATTATACAGTGCCTGAACAAGCATTGATATAACCATTGGCAGAGACATGGAAATGAGCAGCTTGTCAATCGGCATGGTACCCATTTTGTTCTCGGCGAACTGTGCCTCTTCGCCCGTTGATGTATTAATTTCTTTAGCCATATTTTTTTCCTTTCTGCGTAATTCATGCGCACCGCCCAAACAGACGGCGGCAAAAAATTTGTCGGCACGGCCGACCTTTTAATTATACACAAAACCGCCGCATTTGTCAAACCGAAAACTCACGTTGCAGCAAAGTCGGTCGTCCGATGACAACAACATCGGACGACCCCCTCTTCACGGTGATGGGGCGGCAAGCCGAATCCGCACCGACAAAAACCATCGTTCCTTTTTCCATGTAAACGGTGCGGATTTCAATTTTTCCGTGCACACTGAGCACGGCTCTGTCACCGTCATTCAATTTCTTCTGCACAACACCGTAGATTTTGTCGCCGCACACAAACCCCTGCGATGACAGGGTGTCATCGCACACCGTAACGCAAAAATCCGCCGCAATGCCCTCGGGCGCATGAGAATAGCCGGTAAAGCTCTTTTGGCAAAAATCCTCTCCGGCAGCATATTCCCTAAGCAATCTTCCATCCTCCGCCGCAGAGTTCTGCCTGACAATGCTGTCTATCGACACACCGAAAAAATCGGCAATGTCCGCCAGGGTTTCAACGCTGGGTTTTTGGAAATTCGTTTCCCATTTGCTTATCATGGTGCGGTCGGTTCCGAGATGATAATTCTCTCTCAGTGCACACGCCAATTCTTCCTGACTCAATCCATTTTTTTTTCTCAGTAATTTAATTTTTTTCCCAAAATACGACATTAAATTACCCCTTTCCGCATATTTTACGGTTATTCAAGATATTATAACATATATGTGTCGAAAAAGCAATTATGAAATTTTTAATTTTTTTAAAATTTGTGTTGATTTTGACACTTTTTTGTGTAATAATTATATTGTCGATATCGAATAATACCTTTTTTTGCAGTTTTTTAATCTACTGTGGAAAACCATAGACTATTTTGGATTAATATAATTTATTGATTTCCCGTATGTGTACGGCTTTATTCTGCGGACAAAAAAGCTGCGGCTTTTTCTTGGGGTTTCTTTAGCCAGAAAACAGCAAACCCAATCTAAGTTTTAACGACAAAGGGGTAATTGCAAATGAAAACGAAAAAAATATGTCCTATATGCGGAAAAGAATTTGAATCGACAGCCAACGCCAAAAAATATTGTTCAAAATGGTGCAGCAAAAAGGCGGTCAAGCACGAATCAATGCGAAAATGCAAATGCGCGTGGTGCGAAAATATATTTATGTCACCGAGACGGAAAACATATTGCTCAACCGAATGCAGAATGTTCGCAAATGGCAGAACAACGCTGCCAAAGCCAAAGAAAAAGACGCCGAAAAAGCCAAAATACACACTCGCCCAGGTTGCCGCGCTCGCAAAAGAGGCAGGCATGACATACGGCGCTTATGTGCAAAAGTACAATCTTTAGGAGACAACTCATGCCTTTATATGTGATATGCCCATTTTTTCTGTACGAGAAAAAAACCACACTCGGGTGCGAGTTTAAGCAGCTGCGTTTTCCTACATACAGCGATAAAAAAACCTGGATGATGAATAACTGCTGTACATTTGACTATAAATACTGCGCATTCGCAAAAAAGCTTACAGATAAATATTATGCGGAGCACGAAAAAGACGGCGCGGATTACAAACATGAATAATGCCGAAAACAACGCCGCAAAATAAATACCTGTCGATTGTGACAAAACACGCACCGTCCGCGAAAGCGGCGTGTGCGTGTTTTTGCAAATTTCTATTCTTCTTCAAACATATCCTTGCCGAGACCGCAGGTTGGGCAAACCCAATCCTCGGGCACATCCTCCCATGCCGTGCCGGGTGCAATGCCGTTATCGGGATCGCCCGTCTCGGGGTCATATACATAACCGCAGGGACAAACATACTTTTTCATGTCCGTTACCTCCATTTTTTATAAAATCAGTAGTTCTCCGCGTGTACTTCAAAATAGCTCTGCGGATGAGCGCAGGTCGGGCATACATCGGGCGCCTTTGTGCCGACAACTATGTGTCCGCAGTTGCGGCATTCCCATACCTTGACTTCGCTCTTTTCAAACACTTTTGCGGTTTCAACGTTTTTCAAAAGCGCGCGGTATCTCTCCTCGTGGTGCTTTTCGATTGCCGCAACCAGACGGAATTTTGCCGCAAGCTCCGCAAAGCCTTCCTCCTCGGCAGTCTTTGCAAACTCCTCATACATATCCGTCCATTCGTAGTTCTCTCCCTCTGCCGCCGCAGCGAGATTCTCCGCGGTGTCGCCTATGCCGCAAAGCTCCTTGAACCACATTTTTGCGTGTTCCTTTTCATTGCCCGCCGTCTTGAGGAACAGAGCGGCAATCTGCTCATATCCCTCTTTTTTTGCCTTGCTTGCAAAATACGTGTATTTGTTGCGCGCCTGCGATTCGCCGGCAAACGCAGCTTCAAGATTTTTCTCTGTTTTTGTTCCTGCATATTTATTTGCCATTTTGTCTTCCTCCCTTGCCGCAGATCAGCCGAAGTATCTCTTGAGCATACCCTCAAAGCCCTTGCCGTGCCGAGCCTCATCTTTTGCCATTTCATGGATTGTGTCGTGCAAAGCGTCGTAGCCAAGCTCCTTTGCTCTCTTTGCAAGCTCCAGTTTTCCGGCGGTTGCTCCACACTCCGCCTCTGCGCGCAGCTGAAGGTTTTTCTTTGTGGAATCGGTCACAACCTCGCCGAGAAGCTCCGCAAATTTTGCAGCGTGCTCCGCCTCCTCAAGAGCGGCTCTCATATAAAATTCGCCCACCTCGGGATAACCCTCGCGGATAGCCTGGCGGCTCATTGCGATATACATACCCACCTCGGTGCACTCTCCCTCAAAGTTCGCCTTGAGACCGTCGTATACGTCGGGTTCTACCTTATCCTTAGCGCCGATTCCGATTACGTGCTCACAGGCAAAGCTGAGAGCGCCCTCCTCCATAACGGTGAACTTTGAACCCGGAACTCCGCACTGGGGACATTTCTCCGGAGGTACGTCTCCCTCGTGAACATAACCGCAAACAGGACAAACAAACTTTTTCATAATCTTTTTTCTCCTTTTTCTTTTTTATAAATTTTATTTTTTGAAAACACAGTTTTTGCAGACTCCGGTACAATATACATCCTTGGTCTGCACATCAAATCCGTCAAGCCCGTCAACAGCGAACTCGCCGGTGTCAAAGTCGTACACCTTGCCGCAGAGAGTACACAAAAAGTGACCGTGGGTATCGGTGCAGGCGTCGTAGCGCAGCCGGCTGTCCTCAATGGTGACGGTCTTGATGATGCCGGCGTCCGCCAGAAGCTTCACTGTGTTGTACACAGTGGTTTTCGACAGCGTCGGAATCTTGGGGTGCAAGTCGCTGTAAATATCATCGACCGTCGGATGAGTCCGATGCTCCCTGAGATAATCAAAAATCATCACTCGGATTAAGGAAGGCTTGATATTACCCTTGGCAAGTATTTCTGATGATGTCATCGGCATCGCCTCACATTCATTATGGTTTTGTAATGATTACAAAGTTATTATAACAACACTTTTGTAATTTGTCAAGTGTTTTTTGAAAAAATTTTAATTTTTTTCGCAACGAAAGAAAGCTTCTCATTCCAGAGGAGCTTTTCTGAGCTTGTTCCACACGCCGTAGAACAAAACGATATTTACAAGCGCCGTTATCACCCACGATATCGGGTATGACACATAAATCATCTCAAGCGTGTGCCACTTTGCAAAGGCGGTCATTATCCATATCACACGGAAAACGCATATGCCGCCGATAGACACCGCCATAGGCACAAACGAGCGGCCCATGCCGCGCAGTCCCGATGTGGCAACACCGTTTGCACCGCCGAAACCGGTGATATACTTAAACATTATCATGTACTTCATGCCGAGCGCCGCAACCTCGGCGTTGTCCGGAGCATATATGCCGATGAGTGCCGGCCCGAAATGCACAATAACAAATCCCATAACTGTGCCCATGATAAAAGTGTAGGCAAAGCAGATGTTTGCCGAGGTGCGTATCCGCTCAAAATTGCGCGCGCCGAAATTCTGCGCGACGTACACTATGGCGGTCGCCGTGAATGCGTCCATCGCCGCGTTGGCAAAATTGAATATATTCGACCCTGCCGAAAATCCCGACATAGCCTTGCTGCCGAAGGAGTTTACGCTGCTCTGAATAAGTACATTCGACGCCGAATACATACAGGTCTGCAGCCCTGCCGGCAATCCGATTGCAATAATCAGCTTGAGTTCGTTTATGTGAAAGCGCACATCGCGTACGATGAGCCTGCACTCGGAATTTGACCGCAGCAGGGTCACGATAACCAGCGCAGCGGATATATACTGGCTGATGATTGTGGCAAGCGCAACACCGGCAACATTCATATTGAACACTATGACAAAGAACAGGTTCAGCAAAACATTTACTATGCCTGCCGATGTCAGAAAGTACAGCGGCCGTTTGGTATCGCCCATAGAGCGCAGAATTGCCGCGCCGAAGTTGTACACGAGGTTTGCCGGAGTGCCGACAAACACTATCTGCATATACAGTGTGGCATAGTCTATGACATTGTCGGGGGTGCTCATTGCGCGGAGCATGGAGCGGCTGAACACCACCCCGAAAACCGCAAGCACCACTCCGCAGGCTAAGGCAAGCGCAACAGAGGTGTGCACGGCGTCGTGCGTCCTTTCTCTGTCACGTGCGCCGATGTAGCGCGACACAAGCGCGCTCACGCCTGCGCCAAAGCCCATGAAAAGGTTTATGACCAGATTTGTCACCGCGCCCGTTGCCCCAACGGCGGCAAGAGACGCGTCGCCGCAGAACCTGCCGACGACTATCATGTCCGCCGCGTTATAGAACATCTGAAGCACATTTGTCACAATCACAGGCAGGGCAAACGCAAGCACACCCGTGGCTATGTTGCCGCCCGTGATATCAAGTTCATGATTTCTTTTTAGCATAATAAATTACCTCAATTTGAAATCGGTTGACCGAGGGGTTTCCTCCCCGGTCGGCTTTTGGCAATAAAATTCTCAAGGGCGATATAATATATTATATTTTCTGCACACACAACGCTCCAACCTTTCTGCCGTCGGTGTATGTACTTTTTATTCTTGCCGACTCGGGCAGCAGTGCAGCAGCGCTGAACTCGTCGTCTGAGAATAAAAAATACATACACCTCCTTTGCATAAACTTTGCAGCACGCTCGTACACAATCTTCGGCAAATTCCCGAAAATATAATATATCACCCCGTATGCCTACAACAAATGTATTCCGTGTTTATCGCAGGTATCTATCATATCCTGCGGCCAAACAGACGATTGAACCTCGCCCACATGAGCCTTGTGCAGGAAGAACATACACATTCTGGACTGACCTATGCCGCCGCCGATTGTGTAAGGCAGCTCACCGTTTAACAGCGCCTTTTGGAACGGCAGCTCGGCATGTTCCTCACAGCCGCGAATTTTGAGCTGACGGCGAAGAGCGTCCTCGTCAACCCTGATGCCCATGGACGAAAGCTCCAGAGCAATGTCGAGCACGGGGTAATACACTATGATGTCGCCGTTGAGCGACCAGTCATCATAATCCGGCGCCCTGCCGTCGTGAATATCGCCCGATTTAAGCGCACCGCCTATCTGCATGATGAACACCGCGCCGTGCTCTTTGGCTATGGCGTACTCTCTGTCCTTAGGCGAGAGGTCGGGATATCTGTCCTCAAGCTCCTGGGTGGTGACAAAGGTGATGTCGTCCGGCATAAACACGTTTGCAAAGGAATAATCCTGCGCAATGAAGCACTCGGTATGCTTGAGCGAATTATATATGCTCCTCACGGTTTTTTCGAGGGTTTCAACATTGCGCTCCTCTTTGGTGATAATCTTCTCCCAATCCCACTGGTCAACAAATACCGAGTGGAGATTGTCGAGCTCCTCGTCACGGCGGATTGCATTCATATCGGTGTAGAGGCCCTCGTTGTGTCCGAATCCGTAACGCTTGAGTGCCATACGCTTCCATTTAGCAAGGGATTGCACTATCTCATAGTCGCCGGACACATTTTTTATGTCAAAGCCGACGGGGCGCTCAACGCCGTTGAGCAAATCGTTTATTCCGGACGCCTTGTCTACAAACAGGGGTGCGGAAACTCGGGTCAGGTTCAGCTGAATGGAAAAATCCCTTTCAAAAAAATCCTTAACCTTTTTTATGGCAACCTCGGTTTGTCTTATGGTGAGGTCGCTTTTGTAGTTTTCGGGTATCATTAAGCTCATTTTTGTCATCCTTTCATTTATGTTCATGCGCAAAGCGCAATTTATGAATTTTCAATTGTAATTTGTTGCGGAACGCAGATTCTGCGCAAAGGCGAGGGGATGTGTATTTTATTTTGAGCGAGCGAGTTCAGCGCCGCTGCACTGCTGTCTGAGCGAGCCAAAATCAAATATACATTCACGAGCCGACGAGCAAGCTTTGCGGAATGACACATAGGTCGTTCCCTACGGATAAGTGTAAATTTGTGCGTAATTTGCGGGTCGATGTGGGCATCGACCCCTACCGCAAAACACAGGTTTTCGCACAAAGGCTCGGGGGTGTGTATTGTGTTTTTGCAAACCGATAGCAGCCACAGGTATGCGTGTGTTTGAAAAAACACAATACACACCCCCGAGCCGTCAAGAACAAAAACACATAAACAGCCGACACGGTAATCAGTACACACTGCCCACACCCACAGGCACAAGATTAAATTCCGCATTGGTTTTGTTTATCTCCGCGCCGTCAACGCTCAGGCTGAACGAACCGTTGTTAAACGGTGCAGCACGGTATGCGCCGCCGTCGCGCATTATTCTCCACAAACAGCCGTCATAGCCGCTCCGTGCCCACACCCTCAGGGGCGCGCCGTCCGTCAATTCGGACGCACTCACCTCAAGCGGTTTGTCCGGTGCGGTCAGCGGATAAATCTCAAAATAATCTCCGCTCGGCTGCACAATCCACGCCGCATTGAAATCTGCCGCGCGCGCCGCATATACCTCGCCTTTTTCGTCATCATAGGCAAGATATTTGCCGCTCGATTCATCCTTTATATAGTATATGTCGGGGGCAATGCCCGAAGCATATTCCGAGAAGATATAAACCGCCTGTCCGTCTCCGTCCCACTCCACCGTGAAACCGAAACTCTCGGATATGGCGCGCAGCGGAATGTAGGTTCTGCCGCCGACAAGAGCCGCCGCCTCGGGCAAAAATCTGCTCGCGCCGTTGCGGCTGAACACCGTTGAACCTATGGTGAATTTGGTCACAACCGTGTTGCACACAGCCTTGGCGCTCGCTGTCGTCTCATCCCATGTAACCTCCGCGCCGAGTGCCTCAAGCACCGTGCGCATGGGCACCATGGTAGAGCCGTTTACAATGTACGGCGGCGCGTCAAATTCTGTCCGTCTGCCGTTTATAAACACCTTTATCTCATACTCGGGATAGTCCGGCACAAAAAACCTCGTCTCTTCACCGCCGATAAAACGCTCAAATCTGCCGCTGCCGACAGATAACGAGGTGCTGACGATATACTGTCCGCTCGGCAACACCTGTTCGTAACTGCCGACCGCGGCGTCCGCGCTGAAAGTCTGCATCTCGCCGTCATTCATGCTGTACAGATTGATTTTCATGCTGCCGCCGGATACCGGTGCCCATGAAAACACAGTCCTGCCGTCACGCACCGAGAGAGCATATATCTTCGGCACAGCCGTCTCTCCGACAGTCCACACCGCATACAGCGCCGTGTCTGCGGATATATCCGCCTCGTCACCCGGGGCAAGCGTCGCCGAAGTCGGTTTTTCGTCCTTGCTCCAGCCGACAAAGGTGTAGCCGCGCTTGACCGGAATCAGCTCCGTTATCCTCGCCCTGCCGTCATACACCCTCTGCGACGGCAGAATCCTCTCTTTGCCGTCCATATATGAGAGCACAAACGACCCCTCACTTCGCCACACCGCGCAAAGGCGCATCGATTCGTTCAATTTTACGGTGTCCCCAGCATTATACACTTCGTCCGTGTCATAGCCGCTCACGCTCCAGCCGCCGAATACATATCCCTCGCGCTCGGGGATTTTGTCCGTTACCTCTGCCGAGGCAAGAGCCGTGTCCGAACCGACAGCCTGCGAGATACTCTCGCCTGTAAAGGTTTCATATGTTATGGTGTAGTTGTATTTGTATGTTTTGTCCGCCTTGCCCTTGGCACTCTTGGCATAAGCGCCGCCCGTCGTCAGCATCACGGCGCACAGCGCAGCGGATATTATTCTTAAAAATCTCATAATGTTCACCCCTCCGTTTCGCATCAGTGCGCAAGCCACTGCACAAGCGTATCGGAGTCTACTCCGTCGTTCATGTTATATCTGTTGAGCGCATAGAGCGACTGCGCATCACCCTGTTTCACATAGTTTTCGCCGAGTGTGGTGGACACAGTCACCCTCACGCCGAGGCTCTTGAGCACCGCCTCGGTCAGGGCGTCGTATCTGCCGCCCGGGTATGCCAGCGCAAAGAGCTTTGCGCCTATCTGCCCCTCTGTCTCCGCGCGGCTCTTGAGGAAATCGCTGCGCAGAGCGCGCACGTAGTCTATGACTGATTCTCCCTCCAGCCGGAGTATATTGCTGCGGCAGTTTTCCCTGCCCTCATGCCGTGGCGACTGGTGCATATCATAGGTATGGCTCTGCACCGAGACAAGTCCCGACAGATTCATCTCCCTTGCCTGGTTGTAATTGAAATGCGGATTCATTGCTATGCCGGTGTCCTTGTAGGTGTCCTTGCCGACAGACGAACCAATAGCAAAAATCGTCGCTTTGTAACCATACTGTTTCAGTATGGGAAAAGCGACAGTGTAGTTGTCAAGATATCCGTCATCAAAGGTGATGCACACAGGGTTGTCTGGAAGATTTGCCCCGTAGTCCACATAGTTGACAAGCTCCGCGAGCGACACGGGGGTGTAACCCTCGCGGCGGATGGTTTCCATCTGCTCCAGGAAACGCGTTTTTGTCACGGCAAATGCATCCTCCGCCGAGTCAGCGTCCGCAACCGCATGATACATGAGCACGGGCACACGCACACTCTCGCGATAATCAGCAAAAACCGCTGTCGTTGTCAATATAATAAAAGTCAGTACAAATGCCGAAATTTTTTTAATCATCTTCATTTGTTTTCTCCCAATCCGTATACTATTCTTTTTATTCCGCTAAGATCCCGAATGAAACCTATACTGCAAAAATCTTTCTTCATTAGCTCCGCCACGGCTTCCGCCTGGTCAAAGCCGACTTCAAACATAATCAGTCCGCCGCGGTTCAGCATTTTCGGCGCAGCCGCGGTTATGGCGCGGTAAAACTTAAGTCCGTCTCCGCCGCACAGTGCAAGGTGCGGTTCATAGTCCTTAACATCAGTCTCCAGCGTGTCCACAACCTCATCGGGGATATACGGCGGATTGGACACGATTATGTCGAACCTCTCGCCGAAATCCGGCAGTGCAAGGGCGTCCGCAGCGGTGAATTTCACCCTGTCCGCCACGCCGAGGTTTTGCGCATTGTGCACAGCCGTCTCCAACGCGCCGCCACTTATGTCAACGCCGAGCACGCGGCAATTCCTCATATAATATGCCGCAGATACGGCTATCGCGCCGCTGCCGGTGCATATGTCGATAATGCTGACATCTCTGCCGCCGTAATTGTCTATGAGATATTCCGCAATCAGCTCCGTCTCCGGTCTCGGGATGAGCACCGACGGCGACACATCGAAATCGAGCCCCATAAATTCGCGGTGACCCGTGATATATGCCGCAGGCTCGTGCGCGGCGCGCCGCGCTATATACTCCCTGTATTTTTCCTCGGCTTCGCTGCCTATTGGCTCGGCGCTGTACACAGCCGCATACAGCTCGTCGTGCCCGGTTGCATGGCACAGCAGCATTCGCGCGTCCGTGGACGACTCTATGCCTGCCTTTTTCAGCTCCGCTATGCCGTAGGTTATTGCCTCGCGGTATGTCATCACCATTTGTCGTCCTCTTTGTTGCCGGTGAGCACCGCTTTAAGCGAAGCAATGGCTACCTCAAGCTGGCTTTCGTCCGGCTCGCGCGTGGTGAATTTTTGCAGCAGCAGGCCGGGCATGGTGAGGATTCTCACGCATTTGTTTTTGCTTCTGCCGGCAAATTTGAGAATCTCATACGACACTCCGGCAACTACCGGCAGCAGAAGCAGTCTGTAAACAATGCGCAGCCCGAAGGGTGTATTCTTCCACGGCAAACACGCATAGATAAGGATGGACACAATCATGACTATAAGCAGAAACGATGTGCCGCACCTCGGGTGCAGCCGCGAACACTTGGCGGCATTTGCCGGTGTAAGCTCCGCGCCGCTCTCATAGCAGGCTATGCTCTTGTGCTCCGCGCCGTGGTACTCAAACACGCGCTGAATATCCTTCATGCGCGATATGAGTATGATGTATGTCATAAAAATAACAAGCTTTATAACCCCCTCCAGGGTGTTAAGCACCAGTGTGTTGTCGGTGAATTTGCCCGCAAGGCTGGACAGAAAATGCGGCAGCAGCATAAAGAGCACAACGCTGAATGCAAGGGCAACCACCACAGAAAAATATATGGCGATGTCCTTTATCTTGTCTCCGAATTTATCATCAAGCCATTTTTCAAATTTTGACTGTTCGTATGTCTCGCCGTCATCGAGGTCGTACTGATCTGCCGAGAACATGAGACACTTAACTCCGACAATGAGCGATTCAAAAAAGCTTATCACTCCGCGCACAATCGGCACCTTGTCGAGATGATGATTGACAACAAATGAATTTACCGGCTGTTTGTCTATGACAATCTCACCGTTTGATTTGCGCACGGCAGTGGCAATCTCCTTCGGCCCGCGCATCATAACGCCCTCGAGCACCGCCTGACCGCCTATGCTGGTCATATGATATGATGAATTATTCTTTTCTTCCATGTTTTATCCTCCGAATTGATGTACACCGCCGCAGAGCTGCGCACAGGTGAACACATATTATATTTTGTTCACAGACATATCTATGTGCCGTCTGTGGATGTATTTTTTATTCTTGCCGACTCGGACAGCAGTGCAGTAGCGCTGAACTCGTCGTCTAAGAATAAAAAACACATCCACATCCTCTTAGCCGGATTTGCTGACGCTCATATGAAACCGTGCACCGCCAAATATAATATGTGCTCGCCCTTCTTACAGTGTATATTTCGCCTTATACTGCTCGTACAGCTTGCCGAAATTATTCTCGTCATTCTCCTTGACATGACTGAGGTATTCGTGTGTATCGAAGCTGCCGTTGGCAGTTTCAAGCAGGCAGACAGCTATGTTTGAGCAGTGGTCCGCCACTCTTTCGTAGTTTGTGAGCAGATCGGACAGAATGAATCCCATTTCAACAGTGCTCTCCCCGTCCCTCAGGCGTTTTATCTGATTGTTCTTTATCTTGTGTTTGAGCCTGTCTATAACCTGTTCAAGCGGCTCTACCATTGTCGCTTTCTTCAAATCCTCTTTCATGAGCGCCTCCGTGGTGAGCGTGAGAATGTCGCGCACCGCGGAAGAAATCACGCTGATGTCGTGCTTGGCGTTTTCGCCGAATACGATTTTTTTGTCGTGTATCTCTGTCGCCACATCGCAGATGTTTACCGAGTGGTCGGATATCCTCTCTATGTCGCCAATGCAGTGGAGCAGCTCGGTAATCTCCTTGCTGTCGTCCGCCGACACATTGCTGCCGGCAAGCTTTACAAGATATGTGCTCAGCTTGTCCTCATATTTGTCAACAAGATCCTCCTGCTCATATATAGCCTGCATACCGTCGTAATCATAGCTGCGCAGTATCTCGGTTGAAGCAATAAGGGAATCCTTCGCCAATCCTGCCATGTCGCAGAGCATACCGCGGCACTTCTCCACAGCAAAGGACGGCATCTCAAGAAATCTGTCGTCCAGCGCGGCAAAGATGTCGTTCTCCGGCTTCTCTTTTCCGCGGATAGTCATCACGGTGAGTTTTTCTATAAGATTGCAGCACGGCATGACGATTATTGTCAGCAAAACGTTGAATGTCGTGTGTACAAGGGCAATTGTCATTATCGATATGCTGTCGTCCATGAAATCAAACGGCACAAACATATGCAGCACATAAAAGAGCACACCGATGACTACCACACCGATGACCTTTATGTAAAGACAAGCCATCGCAACACGTTTGGAATCCGTGTTTCCCGTGATTGATGAGAGAATCGGCGTTATGGTTGTGCCGATGTTCTGACCCAGGATAATCGGTATCGCGGTCGAATACGGAATGGCAACCGTGAGCGAGAGCGCCTGCAAAATGCCGACGGAAGCCGATGACGACTGAATTACCGCGGTGAACAGCGCACCGGCGATAATGCCCATTACGGGGTTTGAGAACATGATGAGGAATTTAGCAAACGTCTCGCTGTCCTTTAGTCCGCTCATGGCGCCGCTCATGGTGTCCATGCCGAACATGAGCACCGCAAAGCCGATGAGTATGGAAGCTATGTCCTTGTGCTTGTCCTTTTTGCACGCCATAAGCATGACAACGCCTATTGCCGCAAGCACGGGGGTAAATGATGTGGGTTTAAAAATCTTTATCCAAAAGCTGTCGCCGCTGATTCCGCCGAGGCTGAGCAGCCACGCCGTAACCGTAGTTCCTATGTCCGCGCCGAGAATTATGCTGATTGTCTGCCCCAGGCGCATCAGCCCCGAGTTGACGAAGCCGACAAGCATAACCGTGGTTGCAGATGACGACTGGATTATCGCCGTGACAAAAAGCCCGAGCAAAAATCCCTTAAATCTGTTTGATGTGAGCTTTGCCAGAAACATCTCCAGCTTGCCGCCGGCAAGTTTTTTGAGATGGTCGCCCATGACATCCATTCCGTACAGGAACATGGCGAGTCCGCCGAGTAGTGTCAAAACCGCAAAAAAATCCATAATATATCCCCCTATTGTCGAGTCGTTGTTTACCGCAATTAAGAGTATGGCTGTGCCGCGCCTTTGTTTTGCGCCGCCGATTTGCCCATACACATTTATTATATACCATGTTGACCCCATTTTACAAGATGTTTTGAAAGAAATATCGCAAAATCGTGAATTTTTTGCAATTTCTTAATCAAAAGATGCCGTGCGGGGGCAAATACGGGCAAAGCTTGTCGGCTCCGCACCGCTTTTAACAAATCTCAAAAAGAGGGTGCGGCAAAACGAAACCGTTTTTGCCGCACCCTGCCGTAAATCACGATTTTTTCAACTGCTTTTTAGCGCGGCTCCTTTCCGCCTTAAGCTCGAATATCTTATACACCGTCGGTATGATAAACAGTGTGAGCAATGTGCCGACGAACAATCCGCCCAGGAGCACTATCGCAAGCGGACGCATCATTTCCGAGCCGCTCGCCCTTGACGCCGCCATCGGCAGGAAGCCGCGGATAGATGTG
>CAJLYL010000013.1 GCA_905210855.1 uncultured Clostridia bacterium | reverse complement strand
CCGAGCAGATACACAACATATGCCACGAGCCGAAGAACAAATTCCGCAGAGGCAAGGGGGTGTGTATTTTATTTTGAAAACCGATAGCAGCCGCGCGTCGAAAGTCTTCCGCCAACGGCTGTGTATGTGTTTTTTATTCTCAGGCGACGAGTTCTGCGCTACCGCACAGCTGTCCGAGTCGCCAAGAATAAAAAATACATACACAGACGGCACAAGTCTTATGCGAGCCAAAATAAAATATATACCACCGAGCCGTCTCCGATATTACTCAAAAAGGGGCGGACAAGCCGCCCCCTATCAAAAATTCAAGCTGTTATTTCTTAAGCGCAATTACAACCTTGCGGTTTACTCCCTGACCGATGCTGTATGTCGTCACATACGGGTCGTCCTGGAGTGCGGAATGAATAATCCTGCGCTCATAGGAATTCATCGGCTCAAGCGTGGTGCTCCTCCTTGTGCGCGCAACCTTCTTTGCAAGCTTGTGCGCCAGGCTCTCCAGAGCCGTGTTGCGTTTATCGCGGTAGTTCTCCGTGTCAAGCGAAACTTTCTTGAAATCGGAATCGCCGCGGTTTACCACAAGGCTTGTCAGATATTGCAGCGCGTCGAGAGTCTCGCCCCTCTTGCCTATCACAATGCCCATGTCGGACCCGGTGAACTCAATCTTGAGTGTGTCGTCATCTGTCTGCACATCCACATTGACCTCCTCGCCGAGGATGTCAAAAATGCCGTTCAAAAAGTCCTTTGCTCTGCGCTCGGGATTTGGCAGCAGCGTAACTCTGACCACAGCGTCCTTGCTGCCGAGACCGAGAAAGCCTTTTGAGCCTTCTTCCACAGTTTCAATCTCTACCTCGTCCTCGGTCGTGTTAAGCTCGGCAAGCGCCGCAGCTATCGCCTCTTCCTTGGTTTTGGCAGTTTTTTCTATTGTCTGCATTATAAATCAGCTCCTTTTCTTTCTCTTTTTGTTATACTTAGCGTCCTTTGCCGCCTGTTTCTCAGCAATAATTTTGTCTTGATTGGCAATTTCGCCCTCAAGCTTGTTTTTGTAATATCCGTTGAGCAGTATGGTCTGCAAGAGGGATATCACATTCGATACAATCCAGTATACGCCCAGCGCCGCAGGCAGTGTAAATGTAATCCACAGCGTCATGAGCGGCATCATGTATGTCATAGATTTTGTCATGCTCTCGGCAGAGTTTGACGAAGTGCTGCTTGTCTTTTGGTCGGGAGAGAGCACACGCTCTTTCTTTACCTCGCCGTTTGCGTCTTTCTCCTTGTCCTTCTTCTTGTCGCCGCCGTTCATCATGGTGGTTATCTTGCTGGAGAAGTATGTCGTAATTGTAGCAACAATCGGGATTATCCACAGCACGGATATCTTTGATATGCTCGGCGAAGCCGATATGTCCATGCCGAGGAAATTAAAGTTGATAAGGTCAAAAGCCTTTGCAAGCACAATCTGCGCCTGGTTCGCGGCTCTGCCGGTAATCTCGCCGAATTTCTCTACCAGAGACGCGTCCGCGAGATAGCGGTTTGTAAGCTCGGTCACCTTGTCCGCGTCAAAGTGGAGCATATAGGTGAGCGGACTGTAAATAACCCTGTAAAGTCCGAAGAGAATCGGCAGCTGAATAAGCAGCGGCAGACAGCCTCCGGCAGGATTCGCGCCGTACTCCTTGTACAGCTTCATGGTCTCCTCGCTCAGCTTTTGCTGATCGTTTGCGTATTTCTTTTGCAGCTCGGCAACCTTGGGCTGAATCTGCTGCATTTTTGTTGCGGATTTTTGCTGTTTGAGTCCGAGCGGCAAGAGTATCAGCTTGATAAACAGTGTAAACACTATGAGTGACCAGCCGTAGTTTCCCACAAACTGATATATGAAATCAAGCACATATCCGAGCGGAATCGTGATAATTGTCTTAAACAAATCTTCTACCTCCTATTTGAGCGGGTCATAACCGCCGGAATTGAACGGATGACACCTCATAAGCCGCTTTGCCGCAAGCAAACTGCCCTTTGCCGCACCGTATTTTGTCACCGCCTGCAATGCGTACTCCGAGCAGGTGGGGTAAAAACGGCAGCAATGTTTCTTGCACGGCGAAATATATTTTCTGTATAATTTTATCAATGCCGTAAGCAGAGTTTTCATATTAAATTCAACTTCCCGAGACAGTATTTCATGGACTTGTCCACATCTTCAAGAGTTGCCCCCTTGACGCGTGACCGCGCCACAACTATTACATTGTAGCCCGGTTCCACGAGGGGATAGTACTTTTGCCATGCGGCGCGCACCAGCCGTTTTGCCCTGTTGCGGTCAACCGCACGGTTAAACGACGACACCGTAATGCCTATGCGGCTCACGGGGCGGCGGCTCTTTGCGCAGTGCACCACAAGATGTGACGAAACTGCCTTTTTGCCGCGCTTGTAGGCATACCGGAATTCGCGGTTTTCTTTTACAGTGTTTTTCATAATTAAAAAAATCCCTCCGCACAAATCGCAGTGCCCATGCCGCATATTTAGAAAAAGACCACAAACGAGTGTGGTCTTGAGATTCCGGACAACCGGTGACTCAAGCCGCTGCGGGCATGAGTCTCAATTGACCTTACGCGGACAAAACTTTTCTGCCCTTAAGTCTTCTGCGAGCAAGCACCTTTCTGCCGTTAGCATCGCTCATTCTCTTTCTGAAGCCGTGAACCTTGCTTCTGTGTCTTACATTCGGCTGATATGTTCTTTTCATCACTAACACCTCCTTGAAAAAGCAGCACCGTATCATTAAATCGGTGGACGCCCCCATGGGGACAACCGCTCCGTAATTCGTATTTGTCATACGACGAATATCATCTTATCGCCTAAAAACCATGATATATTATATATCGAATCGGCTAATTTGTCAATACCCTATAATTATAACCGCTGTGAGAATAAAAATCAAGCTTTTTTTATCTTTTTCGGCTATTTTGTTTATTATGACATATTATTTCTTGATTTTTGTATGTTTGCGCAGATACTGTGCGGCAAGGAAATCGTCGCGCAGCGTCTTGGATTCGCCGCGTATGTTCGTCTTAAGCTCGCCGTCCTCGCGGCACACGCCAATGTTTGTCACGATGTCGAGCTTCTCCTTAAGTTCGTTTGACAGTTTCATAAATCCGCTGCCATCCCAGCCGGCAACCTCAAAAACCTTGTTCATGAGGTACATCATGCCGAAATCGCCGCCGTCGCCGCGCACATCGCCGATAATCTCCCTTGCGGCAGGGTTGGCATAGATTATATACGGCACTTCAAAATAATTGTACATTCCCTCGTCGGTGTCGAAATCAAGATTTATGCCGTACTCGGCGTACACCGAGCCGTCGTTGCCGAGCCATGGGTTGTGGTCGCCGAAAGCGACAAGCAGTATCGGTTCTTCCCTCTCGTCTATGCGGCCGGCAATCTTTTCGAGTTCGTCCGATGTCTCTTTTATGCCGGCAAGGTAGTTATTGATTATGTTGTACGCCTCGAGCGACACATCGCCGCGATGCACATACTCTCCGCCCTCGAGCCAGTCGGGATTGTAAGGCCCGTGGTTCTGATATGACACAAAAAATCCGAAATACGGCTTTCCGCTGCCGAGATTTGCCTCGTACAGATTCATTATGTCATCAAAGAAATATCTGTCTTCGAGTATCTTGTCGCCGCCGTGACCGCTGCGATCCTCCGTGGATTCAAATATGTCGCCGTACCTGTCCT
Organism: uncultured Clostridia bacterium; assembly: GCA_905210855.1. Classification (GTDB taxonomy): domain Bacteria; phylum Bacillota; class Clostridia; order UMGS1810; family UMGS1810; genus RGIG4708. The sequence continues at coordinate 25,372 of CAJLYL010000013.1, read as the reverse complement.
CAAAGAAACAGTAATTGTCAAAACCGAGGTTGCAGTTGAACACATCGCGGCTGTAAAACCAGCTGTTGCCGGGGTGCGCCCCTTCCACAGTGTAGCCCTGCTCCTTAAAATATCTCACATGGGATTCCGTGGGCGCGCGGTACTCAAAGGGTTTTGAATACCCCGTCAGATACGCCCTCTCGGTGTTCACCGTACCGCCGCCGAAGCTCGACACAAAAATATTGCCGAAAACCGAGCGCCTTTTTAGCCGATTGTACGCCGCATAGGGATTTTTGCGGAAGTTAAGGGTATCGAACTTTGAAAAATCGTTGAACGATTCGAGCATTATTGATATTACATTAATCTTTTTGTCATCGGGTATGCCGCCGTCGGAGAATTTTTCAAGCGCGGCAGCCGCCCTCTCCTCGGAATACCCCTCGGGCGGAGTGTCGAACACATCGCCGAAGCTGTGAATAAACGAATAAACAAATCCGCGCGAGGCAAAGACGTCCGCCGTGTTTATGCTGTCGAGGAAATCCCCCGCGACAGCCGAGGTGTCCGTCCGCTCATAGATTCCGTCGTCCAGATACACCACTCTTGCGCCGAGCACAAGCACAAACGCAAAGCCGAGAGCACAGAAGAAATTGAGATTATATTTTTTTGACCGCCAGTCAAACAGAAACGACGCCGCCGTGCCGGCCGCGGCAAGCGCAAGCGTGAGCCAGAAGCACACATCGGGCACAAGCTTGTATCTGCCGGTCATATTGAAAGCCTCGCTGACAAAGGCTATGTCCGCCGCCATAAAAGGCTCGCTGCGCAACAGCATTTTAAAATAATTTATCCACGACACACCGAATACTGTCAGCGACGAAAGCAGAGCAGCCGCCCACACACGGTTTGTCAGGCAAAAGAAAAACGCCGCAATCAGCAGCACGGGCACAAAATTGAGCACGATAAGAGACGGGAAGGCAAAGTACGACGCAAATATCCTGCCGCCGGAGGCATGGGAATGAACAGTCAGAAACAGGCTCATCACAGTGACGATAAACGCCCACGCAAAGAGCCACACTCCCGAGAGAAGAGCGGATTTTGTTTTAAGCTGCCGAATACCGTACATTTTTGTCCCCTTTCACAAATAATCTGCTAATGTCGAATAAAGCAGAATTTAATCGGCTGTTGTTCATATTTTAACATCCGCCGCTTTTTTTGTCAAGGCGGCAAAAAAAGAGCGCCGCGGCGCTGATTCAAACATTCGATATTTGAATTGCTGCGCTGCGGCGGCTCCGATTTTGTTTTGTCGTGAGAAAAAATTTATCTGTAAAGGCTTGCCTTGCCGATATCGTTGAACAAATTCATCTTGAACTCGACAACCTCTTTCATCGCCTCTATGCAGGGCGGATAGATTGCATTCGGCTCAATCCACTTCGGATTTTCCTCAAGCACCTCGCGGCACTTCTTGTAAAACGCAAATTTGATATCGCTGGAGATGTTTATCTTGGATATACCTATCTTAACCGACTCGGCAATCTCCTTGTCGGGGTTGCTTGAACCGCCGTGGAGCACGAGCGGAATATCCACCGTGTCGCGGATTGTCTTGAGCAGGTCGAGCTTAAGCTCGGGTTTCATATCCTTGGGATAGATTCCGTGAGCCGTACCTATGGCAACAGCGAGAGAATCAATGCCCGTCCTGTCGATAAAGTCCTTTGCCTGGGCAGGGTCTGTATAGATGATGCTGCTTGTGCCGCCCTCATAGGACTCGCCGGTGTTGCCGATTGTGCCAAGCTCCGCCTCAACGGACACATCGGACGGGTGAGCCACCTCGACAACTTTCTTTGTGATGGCGATGTTGTCCTCATAGGACATATGCGACGCGTCGATCATAACCGAGGTGAAACCGCAGCGGATAGCGCGCAGAATCTCTTCAAACTTGCCGCCGTGGTCAAGGTGAATAACCATAGGCACTCTTGATTTGTGAGCCTCCTCTATGCAGGTTTTGATAAAGCTGTCGCCGAGAAACTCAAGTTCTGTCGGGTGGATCGCCAGGATGACGGGAGCGTCCTTTTCGTTGGCTTTTTCAACCACACCCTTTAGGATTGCTTCGCTGCCTATGTTAAAAGCAGGTACCGCAAATTCGTTTTTATCAGCTACTGCCAGCATTTCTTTCATGTTAATCAACATAATAATCACATCTCCTTAAAATTTTGTTTAACAATTAATTCGTAGCCTGAGAATCCATTGCAATTCGCAGTCATTTCGCGTCAATATACGATAAATGAAAGATTGCAAATCGGCTCGCTATATATGTTGTGTATCTGCTCGGCACGCGCTCTGAAGGCGCTATGGATCTCGCTGACACACAACATATACCTCTCGCCCGAACATACACAGCCTAATATATCAAGCTGTGCTCAAATTGACATATAACCCATTTCCGATTTTGTATCTGTCAATTCCTGCCCTCTGAACCCGAGAGGCCTATATAGTATCTCACAAGCTCCTCGCTTTCATTCTCCGTTTCCGATATGAGGTCAAAATAATTTATATCGGGATTTTCCTTAAGAATCCTCGCCGCCGCGTCGCGGTTTGCATTCATGAAGTCGCATCCGACGTTTATCTTGTTTATGCCGCCTTTTACCGAGCGCACAATGTTGTCCCTGCCCGACCCCGAGCCGCCGTGGAGCACAAGCGGAGCGTTTGTCAGCCTCTTTATCTCCGCCAGACGGTCAAAATCGAACTCAGGAACCATGCCGTCGGGATAATTGCCGTGCGATGTGCCTATGGACACCGCCAGGGCGTCTATGCCCGTCTCGGCAAAAAATCGCTTTGCCTGGAGCGGATCGGTGTACATTTCCTCGCCGGTGAACTCGCCGCCCTCGCTTGCGCCCAGGCAGCCTATCTCGCCCTCAACGCTCACGCCGCGCTTGTGCGCATAGTCCGTGACGCGCTTTGTTATCTCAATGTTTTTGTCAATATCGAACCGCGACGCGTCTATCATGACCGATGAAAAGCCGCCGTCAATCGCGCCGATGACATATTCTTCCTCTTGACCGTGGTCAAGGTTGAGCGCTACATTCACGCCCGAGCACTGAGCCAGGGTGCGCACTATGGGCACAATCAGTCCGCTGTCACAGTGGGTGAGATAATGGTCTTTGAAAATGTTTACGATAATCGGTGCTTTCGACTTCTCCGCGGCGGATATAACCGAGCGCGCAGTCTCGAGATTAAAGCAGTTTATCGCCATGACCGCATAATTGTTTTCGTTTGCTTTTTCAAGCATTTCTTTCATTGATACATACATTTTTTCGGTCGCCTCCCAAAACAAAATCCGGATTTAGTTAAATTTTATTGCCGAGAGGTCTGCCTCTTCCTCTTCGTCCAGCACCACCGTGTCCTCTTCTTTTGCGTCTTTCTTAAGCGCAACCAGCAGCAGAGCGGTTATAACCGTGCCAACGGTGAGGGCTATCATGAATCCCCAGGGATTAATCATAGCCGGAACAATGAACATTCCGCCGGAGGGAACCATAGAGCCGACATTGAGAATCATGATGAGCGCGCCGCCCACAGCAGCACCGATTGAACATGACGCGATAACCCTTATCGGGTCAACCGCCGCAATCGGGATAACGCCCTCGGTAATCATGCATATGCCCATGGGGAATGCTATCTTGATGTTGTCTGTCTCGCTCCTGGTGTATCTGGAGCGCTTTATCAGCCATGACAGAGCCACACCGAAGGGCGGAATCATGGACGCGCAAATCTTAACAGCCTCGGGGCCGTAAACTCCGTCCATGAGCAGACCGTCCGCAAAGAGCGAAGCAACCTTGTTTACCGGGCCGCCGAAATCAAATGCCGCCATAGCGCCCATTATTGCGCCGAAGATACCTCTTGAGCCTGTCTGCATATTAACCAGGAAATTGGTGAGCGCCTCGGACGCCCATGCTATCGGGCCGCCGATTACAAAGAACATGATGAGACCTATAACCACCGACGCAAGCAGCGGTATAATCATCATCGGCATAAGACCCTGCGCCCATCTGGGCACTTTGAGATTGTTTTTGAGAAATTCCACAAAGTAACCTGCCAGATATCCGCCGAGCATACCGCCCAGGAATCCTGCGCCCATGTTCTGAGCAATCATACCCATGAGCAGACCGGGGGCAATACCGGGTCGGTCGGCTATGGAGTAGGCTATCGCCGCGCCCATAACGCCCGGGAGAAGCCCCATGCCGTAAACGCCGAGTGTGACAGCTGCCTGCCAAATGTTGTAGCCTGCCTTGTAGTCGGTGATGATGTCCGGATTACCGCCGAAGATGTTGCCTATGGCGATCAGCAAACCTGACGCCACAACGAGGGGGAGCATAAATGATATTCCGGTCAGTGCGTGCTTTTTAAGCTGTAACTTTTTCATCTTTCCTTCCTCCTTGAAAAAATTTTTATCATCCTTTGAGTTCTTCTTCAATCTTGTTAAGCAGAGCCTTGGGCGATTTTATTGCAATCGTCGTGGGCACTTCCACAATGCGTTTGCCCTTGAAGCGATCCTTGCCGCCCACCTTGATGTCCGCCGCAATGATGACTACGTCTGCCGCCGCGATGTCCGCCGCGGTGAGTTCGTCCTCGGTGCCTATTGTGCCCTGAGTCTCTATGTGAGCCTCATGACCCAGTTCCTTTGCCGCCGCAACTAATTTTTCCTTTGCGATATAAGTGTGTGCGATACCCGATGTGCACGCTGCAATTCCTACAATTTTCATGATAATTTCTCCTTTCGTTTATCTCACTCCGAAAATACATCTATAATTCCCTGTGCGTCCTCAGCTTCAAGCAGTTTTTTGCAGTTCTGCTCCGACGCAAGCTTTCGCGCCATCTCCGACAGCAGCTTTACGTGAACTCCCGTCTTGTCTGCGTCGTTTACCGCCAGCAGCACTATAAGTTCCACCGGCTTGTCATCCACGCTTTCCCACTCAAGACTTGATGTGAGCCTGCCTACGGCAACCGTGGTTTCCTTAACGGCGGACGATTTGCCGTGCGGAATGGCTATTCCGTTTCCGATGCCCGTTGTGGATATCTCCTCTCTGTGCAGCACGTCCGCAAGAAACGCGTCCCTGTCCTCAAGATATCCGCCCTCATACAAAAGCTGTACCAGTTTTTCAAGAGCCTCGCTCTTTGTCTGTGCCGAAAGCCCTGCAATGATGTTCTCTTTTTTTAATACCTGTGCCACATTCATTGTGCGCACCTCCTTTCAAGAATATTCTTTATCTCATCCTCTGTCTCCGCCGCAAGCGCTTTTTCGGCAATCCTGCGCGCCTCCGATGTATCTATGGTGCTTATCCTGTGCTTAACCCTCACCGCCATTGGCAGCGGCACGCTGAATTTTTTCAACCCTAAGCCGATCAGCAGCTCGGTGAACCCGAGGTTTGCCGCCAGGTCGCCGCAAACGCTCACCTCTATGCCTGCGCCTGCGCCGCTCTTTATCACCTTTGCCAGTGCCCTGACCACTGCCGGATGATACGGATTGTACACATTCTCCACCGCCGCATTGCCGCGGTCTGCCGCGTTGATATACTGCACCAGGTCGTTTGTGCCCACGCTGAAGAAATCCGCGTGTTTTGCAAAGATGTCCGCTGTCATGGCGCTCGCCGGTGTTTCAATCATTATGCCCACCGGAATGTCCTTGGCATAAGCTATGCCCTCCGCCTCAAGCTCCGCGCCCACGCCGTTAATCAGCCTGCGCGCCGCGTCTATCTCGGAAACGCTCGTTATCATCGGCAGCATGATTTTTGCATTCATGCCGTGCGCCGCAATGAGCAGCGCCCTTATCTGCTCGGCAAATATCCCGGGGTTGTTCAGGCAGAGCCTGATTCCCCTGTTGCCGAGGAAAGGATTGTCCTCCTTGTCCATGTGCATATATGTCAGCTGCTTGTCGCCGCCTATGTCGAGGGTTCTCACGGCGACGGGAGTGCCGCCCGATTTTTCAAACACCTCGCGATAAGCCCTCGTCTGCTCCTCCACCGTCGGCTTTTTGCTCGCCGCCGAGTAGAGAAACTCCGTGCGGAAAAGTCCCACTCCGTCGGGATGCTCCGCGGCGTAGCCGTTCATATCGTCCGGCGAACCGATGTTCACGCAAACGTGAATCTCCTCGCCGTCGCTTGTGTGAGCACGGGTGTTCCTTATCTCGTCAAGTTTTTGCGCAAGCTCCGTTTCGTCGGCGAGTTTTTTGGAATACTCCGCCTCTGCCGCCCCGTCGGGCGATACGGCAAATTCTCCGCTGTATCCGTCAAGATACGCCGTCTCGCCGTCCGTACCCTCAAGTCCTTTCGCTCCGACCACAGCCGGTATGCCGAGCGACTTTGCCAGGATAACCGTGTGCGATGTCGCACCGCCCAGCTCCGTCACAAGCCCCGCTAAACGGCTTGTATCAAAATGCATGGTGTCCATGGGGGTCAGCTCGTGCGCCGCAAGAATATATTTTTCATCTCCCGAGGGAAAATCAAATTCGCTGTCCGCCCCGTTTATCATATCCGTGAGCAGCTCGCCCACATATCTGATGTCGTCCGCCCTGCGGCGCATATATTCGTTGCTCTTGCCGGCAAGTACGGCAGCCATCTGTCCGCAGATGTCGCTCACGGCTTTTGCCACGTCCTCTCCGCCGTCTATCGCCGCCCTTATCGGGTCGGTGAGCATGGCGTCCTCCAGCAGCATTTCATACGCGGCAAAGATTTTTGCCTCTTTCCCGCCTATCTCGGCAAGAGCCTTGTCATGAAGTTTTTTCACTTTGTCAAGCGCCTTTGCCACGGCTTGGTCAAAGCTTATGCGCTCGGTTTTCCTCTCACTTTTTTCTGATTTTTTGAATTCGAGCACCTTAGCGTGCGCTATACCGGGCGAACCGGCAATTCCCTTTATCAGTTTCATTTTGTATCACTCCATATCCAGCGTCTTCACAAGAGCGTCTATGGCTTCCTGCTCATCCTCGCCCTCTGCCCTTATCTCTATCACATCGCCCTTGACCGCGCCTATGCACAACACCATGAGGATGCTCTTCGCCTCGAATTCCTCGCCGTCCTTGATGACGGTTATGTCGCTGGCAAACCGTCCTGCCGTCTTGCAGAAATCCGATGCCGGTCTTGCGTGGAGACCTTCTTCGTTTTTTATCTTGTATTTTACCTGTACCATGACCTTTATCTCCTCACCATTTTTTAAAAATATCTATTATCCGATCGCCGTCCGAGAGCTGCCTAAGCTCGTCGCACCTACGTCCGTCTTCCATAAATGTTACTATGGATTTGTAAAAGCTTATCGTCTTTTTTCTTACTTCCCCGTTCTCGCCCAAATCAAACGCCACAAGGAATATCAAATCCGCCTCCGCACCGTCTGCGCTCCACTGCACGGGATTTTGCAGCGACGCAAAAGCCACCACCGAATGGTTGACAAAATCACTCATGCCGTGCGGCACCGCGAACCCTCTGCCTATGTCCGTCGGCGTTGTCTGCTCCCTGTCCGTGACGGATTTTTCAAACTCATCGGACACATAGCCGAGTGCGGCAAGCCTTGAGCACATCATGTGCAAAAGCTCATCCTTGCTCTGCGCACGATACTTCGGGAAGATGAGATCCCTCGTGAACAGCTGTGTAACCGGTCCTACCCGCCTTGCCGCGCCGCTCCTTCCGGCGCGCACCTTTCTCGTCTGCTCCTCTATCTTGGCAATGTCTCTCTCGCCGAGCAGATGACCCACCGTAACCACATCGATGTTCATGCGGTAGGAGTCGAGCGGAATCGTGGATATAACAAAATCGCACTGCTCCTTTTTTATCGCCGCTATGTCACGGCCGGAGAAAACGGAGGTGATTTTTATCTCGGGCATCACCCTCGATATCTTCTCCCTCAGTATGTGAGAAATGCCCACTCCGTAGTCGCAGACTATGCAAGCCGACGGCCCCGAGAGCCTGCGCTCTATCGCTCCGCCTATGTGCAGCGCTATGAAGCCGACCTCGTGCTCGTTTATCTCGAGCCCGAGCTCCTTTTCAAACACGTTGCCGAGGAACCACGCCACCGCCATCATGTTGGGGTAATTTGCCTTGATGCCGGGCAGAAGCTGGTTTTTGCGGATTATGCCGTACTTGATGCGCGATATGGTCGCGCGCAGCTGCAAAAACATCTGCTTTACAAAGAACCTGTCGTCCCTCAAATCCACTCCGGCAACCTCGCTTATCAGGCTGACGCTTCGCACCGTGAGGCGGCACAGCTCAATGTTCATTCCCTCAAACCGCCTGCGCGCCTCTTCACTCTCAAAGCGCTCCACCTCGGACGCGTCCACCGCAAACTCGATAAAACCTCGCTCTTCATCGGAAAGCGCAATGCCGTACTCGCTATCCAGCCTGTCCGCCAGATATCCGCCGATTACCGCCGCCGATTCTCCGTCGGCGCTGCACTTTTTCACACTCGGCATAGCCACGGGGTTGCCGCTGCGTATCCGCAGCACCGTGATTGCCGCGAGGAAAAGCAGATTCACGCCCGAATCATAGCTGAAGCTGAGTGCAAATTCCGCCTCGGTGTCCGCTATGGCGCGCGCCGCGCCTGTCGGCTCAAATCCGCCGAGAGCGGCGCACATTGCGGAGTATTCACGCTCCGTCATAAAATCAAACGGCGCCGAGGATACCTGCGCAAGTGCCGCATACTCGGGGATATATTCCCGATAGAGGCTGAGAGACGCTATCCTGTAATTGAACTCTCCGCTCACTATGGACAATCCCTTGCCGCGGCGGCGTTCAAAGACTATGCGTTTCTCGCAGAACCAGGCAGATACGCGGTCGAGAATTTTGTCAAGCTGAGTTCTGCCGAGGTAGTATTGCTCCGAGAGGCGCTGCGCTGTCAGACTGCCGTTTTTCATCAGGCGGCGCAGGATGAAGAACATTATCTCCCTGTCCTCGTCGCCGTCCGATTCGAAGAGCTTGTTCCACTGCTCTTCGGTCATCTTCAGTCTGACTCCGCTGTGGGGTTTCGTCTCCAGGCAAATCTCCGGCAGCTCTCTTGCGGCTGCGATGTCATTTCTGACTGTCTTAACCGAGACATTCATTTGAGCTGCAATCTCGGCAAATGTCATGTAGCCCTGATTGTTTTTCAAAAGTCTTAGTATTTCGGTCTGTCTTTTGTTCATTTTAGTGCGGCTCCTTTGTACAATTCAGATTATACACTGAATTTTGTGTTTGGTATTTTTGAATTTTTGACACATTAGTGAAACTTTTCTGCAATTAATATTGTTGACCCAAAAAATCGGTTTGATACCGAATTGTTTTATAAAATGTTATTTTATTTGAATTTTTTACGCGCAGGTATGTTTCATTTTGCGCTGATGTAAACGACACAACTTGCGTGGACAAATCATCATCAAAGGATGTGTATGTGTTTTTTATTCTCAGGCGGCAAGTTCAGCGCAGGGCTCCCAAAAAGGTGGTAGCGCAGCGTGCCTTTTCACCCTTCGGGTACACAGTGGGAAAAAAGGAGAAACAGCAAAGCGAGTAAGCTGTAAATCTCCAATTTGCAGCGCGCGATGCACGGCTTGCTTCGACGCAGGCGACAAGAATAAAAAATACATACACTGACGGCACAAGTCTGTGTGCGTCCGAAAAATGAAGCATACCTGCACTTGTCTGCATGATAAATCAGTTTCAAAAAATGTATAAAAAAAAACACCGCAGGGACGCTTGTCCGCTCCGCGGTGTTTTTGTTTTTGATTCAAAATTATTTTACAGCTTCTTTGAGGCCTTTGCCTACCTTGAAAGAAGGAACTGTTGCAGCAGGGATATCGATAACCGCACCTGTCTGGGGGTTCTTGCCCTTTCTTGCTGCTCTCTTCTTTGTCTCGAATGAACCGAAGCCTACGAGAACAACTTTTTCGCCGTTCTTAAGACCCTCGGTAACGCTTTCAACAAATGCATTCAATGCCTTTTCCGCATCTTTTTTGCTAAGCTCGGCTTTGTCAGCCATTTTAGCAATGAGTTCTGTTTTGTTCATTACCTTACTACCTCCTAATAATATTGGTATGTGGATATTATATCAAATAATTCCAGTGCTTGCAATAGTTATTATACACAAATTTACGCGCATAAATTTTATAAAGCGGCGATTTTTTCGGCGTTTTTGTCAAATACGCACATTATTTTTATGCAAACCACAATTACCCAAAGGCAAGGGGGTGTATATTTTATTTTGAGTGAGCGAGTTCTGCGCAGCGCGTCGAAAGTACCCCCGACAAAGGATGTGTATGTGTTTTTTATTCTCAGACGACGAGTTCAGCGCTACCGCACTGCTGTCCGAGGAGTCAAGAATAAAAAATACATACACAGACGGTGCAAAATTCTATGCGTGTGTTTGCAAAATATAATACACATCACCGAGCCGACACGCAAATCCTATTTTTCAACTGCTATAATCTTGTTTATTCCGGCATTTTCCGCAGAGAGGTAAACTCCGCTTGCCTGACCGCCGGTTTCTATGTCCGCCCAGATTGTCATGCCGTCGCTCAAGGTCACATTTTCCGCATCCTTGTCCAGCGGAATGATGTCCAAAAGACTTGTGCCCTCCGCCGCGGATTTGATGTCTATCTTCACCCTGAATGTGTATCCGTCGCCGTTGTTTATAACCATGCTCGGATAGTGCGTGATGCTCGCTTTGACGTCGTCTCTCTCATTCCATACCGAGCTTATGTCGAGCAGCATATCGCTGTACACGGAGTTGAAATCCCTCACGCTGTCGTACACCGCCTTGGGCACTCCTATGCCGTCTCCGTCCCTGTAAGTCACATACGACGCGTCGTACACACTGTTCGGCACATCGGCGAGTATCAGCGCGTATTTTTCCGCCGTTTCGGGATATGTCGCCGCGTCGGTGCGCACGGGTGTGCCCCTGCCGCTGCGGCTTGTTTCAAATACATATGCATTGTTCAGCCCCGATATGCTGTCCGCCTCAATCAGCAGACACGCCAGCTGGCGCATCGTCACCGGCGAATCCGCCTTTATGGTGCCGTCCGCATAGAGGTATATTCCGTTGTTCTTCGCCATGGTGAGCAGCTTGTTTGCAGTCTCACTGTCGGTCTTTGTCACATCGGAGTAATATCCGTCCGCCTCGCCGTAGTTGAGATATTTGTACGAGGTCTTTACCAATCCGAATGCAACCGCGCACACAGCGTCCGCCACGGTCGCCTTTTGGTCGATATACTCGGGCGTAACCTTGTCCTCGCCTATGCAGTATGCCGCATATACGCCGAGGGGGCGCACATATTTGTGCTCAAAGGCGTCCGCCTTGACCGAAAAATTGTTGTATGTGAGCGTGTGCTGACGGCAGGCGAGGCGCATGGCGATGTTTGCGATTTCGCCGTGGGTCAGCGTACCCTCGGGGTCATATTCGCGGCCGTCGAGCAGATTAAAGCTGTCGTACACCGTCTTGAGTGTGCTGTCGGGGATGTTGTCTATCGGGTTTTTAGCCGCATTGCCGACATTCTCACGCGCGCGTATGATGAGCACGGCTGCCTCGGCACGGCTGAGAGTGTCGCCCAGGCGCATATCTATGTAGTCATCACCGACCATTATGCCCTTGGAATATACCCACGCCGCCGCGTCCGCGTTGCTGCCCTGGGCAGTGATAACGGACGGCACGTTGTCAACCTTTGCGCTGCCGTTTCTGCTCCAAAGCAGGGTTGCCACATCGCCGCGCTTTATAGGCTCGTCCGGCTTAAAAACTCCCTGCGACACCGGTGCAAGACCGGATGCCATTACATAATCATAGTACCAGTCACCGGGGTTGACATCGGTGTATCTGTCGGTTGTCACCTTGTCCGTCTTGCCGATCATCTTTACAAACTCCGCTCTCGATACGGATGCGTCGGGCGCAAAAGTGCCGTCCGGCAGTCCGCCGATTGTGCCCTCGTCTACCAGCCGCTGCACCGCGGAATACGCCCAGTGATTGCTTGCCAGATCGGGAAAATCGGCAGCGGCGCACACTGTACCGCCTGCGCACGGCAGCGCCATAGCGGCGCTTAGGATTAATGCCAAAGCTTTTCTTTTCATAATTACATATTTCCTTTCGTAAGTTCGTCTAATATTTTTTTTGCGGTATACGCCGCCTCCGCCTCCATGTTGCAGCGGAGCGTGTACACCGGAACTTTTTTCATCACCGCGTCAATAGTTTTCATCATGCGGTCGGTCATTGCGCCGTTCACGGGTGCGCGCAGCTGACCCATCATGCGCGAGAATGCAATCGGCGTCGGCAGTCTCGCCGCCGAGTTTTCCTTTGCGCGCTCTATAAAGAATATCGCACCGAGCGGCACAGTTTCATTTTTGTTTATACCGCTTGAGCCGGCAAACGGAGTGCCCGATATATACACCTCGCCGCCGCTCACGCTTATCATGGGCGTGTCGTCGTTTATGTACTCCGTGTCGGGTATGTATTTTTGCCACAGGGCAGTGTGGGTGGATTTGCCCACGCCCGAATCCGCCGAAAAAGCAACTCCTACTCCGCCGCAGCATATTGCGGACGAATGGAGCACCAGCCTGCCGTGCATCATGGCGACATAGTGCATCACCATGCTGAGCGTGTTGATAAGGTACGCCTTGTCGTCACAGCCGAAATGTTTTTTTGTGTCAAACATCGTCAAGGTTATGTCGTCAAAACTCCCGTTATACTCCGTGCGCACCGCCGCCCCGTCAAGCTCGGGAAAAATCAGATAGTGCAGCAGATTTTTTCCGCCGTTCTGCGACCGCCACACCTCGCCGGCTGCGGCGCACACGACACCGTCGTCAGGCACGGGCATACCCGAGTCGGTCATTTCTATATTTATGCGTATATCGGCGCCTTTGCCGCCCTCCGCGTCCTCATACGGGCGCATTCTCTCGATGAGCACCCCGTCGGTGTAGCCGTCAAAGCAAATGCGCAGACCTGCTATATTGTACATTCTCATTGCATCACCAATTTTCTGCTTTCTTTTTCTTTCTACTGAATATAATATCAGATTTTATACATTTTTTCAAGCGTAAATATACATAAATTATGCCGCGTAATTTTTATTTCGCAAAAAAATGAGATAATTGCCGTGCGGCGAATCGGCAGATAAGAAAGAAACCGCCAATCAAATAATATTTTGCAAAGAAATATTATTTGATTGGCGGCGGTCAAATATCGCCTGTATTAAAATACTTTTCAAGCTCTGCGTCCGGCAAATGCTCCTTGACCTTGCGCAAAAAATCATCATCCGTATATAATGCCGTGTATGCACAGCCGATGTTTTCATCGGAATTTGAAATTCCGGTATTTTGCAAAATAACCAACCGTTTGAAATCTCCTCTGTAAAACACTGTGGCAGTATTCCAATAGTTATCTGCATCATAAAAAAGCGCGGCTATCATATACAAATTATCATCCATCTTCAAAGAATGCCATTTTTCAAAGATATTTTCACACTGTCGTCTTTTGTATATATTGAAACGTTGTTTGACTTATGCATAATTTTTCCTATATTGTTGTAACCTATGCTCACCTTAACATTTTCGGTTTATAATGTACTGTCAGTCACAATCGCATCAAGCATTACAGTGTGAACATGAAACAAAACGACTAACCCGATAATTACAATGATAAAAATTGAAAATATTCCGTATTTACGCATAATACACCTCAAAAATCATGTCTGTGTGTAATGTATCTTTATTCGGGGCGTTAAATACACCCCTGCCGCAAAGCGCGGATTCCGCGCCGTGGCGAGGTGGTGTGTATTTTATTTTGTGCGAGCGAGTTCTGCGCCGCCGCACAGCTGTTCGAGCGAGCCAAAATAAAATATATACCCCCGAGCCAATGTGCAAATTAAAGCTGATATTCGGGGCGATGTAGACATCGCCCCGTTAAGTCCGCTCGCTATTCGCAGTAGGGCAACTTATCTTTCAAAAATTTTCTCAAGTTCCCTGTCCGTAATAACGCCCTTTGCATTGAGATTTTCCGCAAGCCTTCCGCCCTGCTTTGTCTTAACGGAGAGCGCCTCGTAAACAACCTTAACCATGTCGTCACGAATAAATTTTCCGCTTGACTTATATTCCTTCACATCGTCCGCACCGACAAGTCCGATACCCTGCGCCATATCAAAAGCCGTCTCGGGTGCTGCGTCCGTGTAACCGAGCAAACGGAGCACAAGCGTAACAAACTGATCTGCACTGACATCCGCCTCGGGCGAAAATTCATCCTCCGCAGTGCCCTTGGTTATGCCGTTGTCATAGCAATACATGGTGTAGGCGTACGACCATCTATCCGACGGCACATCTCTAAACACAGGCTGATAGTCCGCCGCGCTGAGCTTTGCCTCATCGCCCAGCAGGCGCACAAGAATCGTCACGCTCTCCTCGCGCGTAAACGTCTTTTCAAGCTCATATCCCTTTTCCGTGCCGCGCAGCAATCCCAAGCTGTTGAGCGAATCGGCGCGCTCAAGTGATTTTTTCTGCTTTTCAAGCTCTGTTTCCACTTTCGGATTTTCGTCCTTTACTTCTTCATCGGTTTTGTTGTTTTTGCCCGTTATCTCATCTGCCTCAGCGTTTGTAACCGCGAATATCTCACCAAGATTTACGCGGCCTCCGTTTTTCTTTTCTCTGTCGGTTATTGTGTAGGTGATATTGTCGGGATTCACGGTTTTTGCAGTTTTGAGATTGTAATTCGGTTTATATTTCATAATCAGGTCGCCCTCGTCGGCTTTTCCCGAAAAAGTGAATTCGCCCTGCTCGCCGTTTGGCCCGCAGGTTGCATTGCGCACAACCACATCACCGTCGAGATATGAAGTCTCGTCAAACAGCAGAGAATTTCCGTAACCGGCAGGAAGACCCGACACGGTAGTATAAATTATTCTGCTGCCCTTGCTGCCGCCGAATTTGAGGAAAATATAGGTAAGACCGCCGCCCTTGTACGCAGACATGGTGCAATTCACGGTCTCGCCGCGCTTTGCAGCCGAATCAGTTATTGATCCCTCAAATCCGTCATCATTTACAAACTCAAAACTCAGCTCATCCGCAAGATAAATTTTAAATCCGCTTGAAGTATTATTTTTTTCATTCCTGTAAGTAATTTTCCTGTTTTCAAAATCCACACTCATGTTTCTTTCTTCGCTGTTTTTGCTTTCTTCCATCTCGGACTGTGTTGTGGTCGCCGTACCCGGAAGATACTTATCTGCCAAAGCTGTGATTTTGTTGATAACGCTTTCCGGATTGGTAAGATAAAAAACAGAATCCACTACAACCGCATAATTGTCATATATCTTAAAGTAGCCCCACAAGAGATTGCTTCCGCTAACCTTGGCATCCTTTCCGCAGTATGATGTTGACTTCTTGGGAACTCGGGTGTCATCTGCCAGCTCTCGAATGCCCTTTTCCGTCTGCATCATGCCGTAAATATCGTTAATAAATCTCACCATATTTTTTATTGTTTCCTTGTCGCCGTTTACATTGACAAGCTTTTCGTACCGTGATGTTCTCGTTGTAAATTCAACCTTGTACTTTTGGTCGGTATCTCCCGAATAACTTCTTGCCAAGCTATATATTTCTTGCAAATCAAAGTCCGTCCTTGCATTGGTAAAAAGCTCTGTATATTCGTTAATATACCTTTTGCTTCTTTCCGTAAAGCCGCTTTTTGGCTGATTGTCACTTTCGTCTGCCGATGAATTGTCATCTTTGGAATCCGTGTCCGTATTTGTATCTGTTTTTGTATCGGTATTTTTATCCGTATCTGTATTTACATCCGCATTTATCTCATTATCCGTTGTATCTTTTGGCAAATCGGAGTCAGTGCTCGGCGCAGTTTCGCCCGTCTCCGCGATTGCCGGAATGCCCTGCACCTCGGTAATGTCTTCCTCGGCAAGTGACATAAGGGGGATCGAACTTATCAGCATTGCACCCGTCAGAGCAAATGCAGCGGTTTTTCTGAAATAATGTTTCATAGCAAACTTCTCCCTTCAAAAAATTATGATAGACAAAGGGCAGCGGCAAGGCGCCGCCCTCTGTATCTATTTTACCTGATTGTTTGGAATATTTCATCAATTTAACATAAATGTGATTATCTTGTAAGCTGATTGATATATTAATATCAATGAGGCGTTTTTTATTTTTCGTATATTCCGGCGTAGAATTTAATATTCGCATTATCTGCGTCAAATCCGCCGTTAAATACAGAATCATAATCAACCCATGTGAGCAATGCCTCATCACCCTGCCAACAATCATACACCTTTATCTGATGAGTTGTTTTGTTTATTCCGCAAATTATGATATAGTGCATAGAATCAACATTTGTCTTGTCGGTAGAATCGGCAAGATTTATTATCGCTATACCGCTATTTGCAAGCTTGTTGTACAACGATGTCTCCGTAAACAGATTTTTGTTTGTTCCCTTTCCTATTGCTGTGCTTGACTGATTTTCCCCGTTAGTATAGAAAAGGCTTGTTGCAGCAGCGGTATATGTGTACTTTACTCTGACAGACTCCAGCGGATCAAGCGCCAACGCCGTCATAACAGCCTCATCAGTTAATGCTGCCTGAGCCTTGCCCTCTTTTCCAAGCTTGTAATTTGCCATTGCGCGTGCGCAATGCAGCCAATCAAGTTCAATTTCATCAACGGTGGACACAGGCAAATCTATCTCTATGATATCCGAAGGTGTATCAGCCTCGGATACCGTAAGCGTGACAGTTCCTCCCGTCGCCGCATTTCCGATGTATTTCGGCACAATTGTGTACTGACCTGCACTAAGAGAGTTTACAGTCGCAGCTGTGAGCACACCCCTGTTAAGATACAGCTCAACATCTGCCGCAGCAGCCGACGAATCCACAACGATGTCGCCGATTTTGCAAGTAAGTTTTGCCATTACAGCGTTTTTCATGGCTGTCACCATATGTCCCGTTTGCCGCCCAGTCGCCGTCATCCTTTTGATACGGGTCATAGTAACTAAATTTGTAGGTATAACTATGAGGGTCTGTATATGATGCACTGCCTATTTTGGGCAAGCTTTCCTCCCTCTGTCTGACATCGACATATCTTACGCACGCTTTTGTAAACTCAAATTCAACATCGCGGAGAGCTTTCGGACCCGGTATATTTGCACTGAAATCCTGCCAGCGTTTGTCAATGCCATCCTCTCGCCCAATAACCTGACTCACATATACCGTCATAGGTGTTTCGGTATTTTCAAATCTGAGATAACCTCTTCCCTTTTTGGTGTTATACGCAAATATATTTACATCACCGTCATATTCAATAATACAATCGTTCTTGACTGCCGAGAAATTGCCGTTGTCATATGCATCCTGCACCTGATCTCTGTATGCCGGAATCCCATCGTCATTTGCCGCGTCGCGCCACCTTATTCTAAAAGCGCTGCGACCGGCTGTGGCTCCGTCTGCCAAGGTATATACGAAAACCTTCGTAATGCCTTCCGTAACTCCTAATGTAAACGATACGTTGTTACCGTTTCCGCCAAGTCTTGTTTTTCCTGTGTCGCTTATAACACCGTCATTAACATTAAACTCATATATAACCGGTGTAGTGTTTCCTACTGTTTCAAAAACATATCTTCCGGTTTGCGGTGCACACCACCTGATTACATACTCCGTTGAAGATGACAAGCTGCTGACCTCTTCATTTTGATAGTAATTGTAATCTACCATATTTGAAAAATCAAAACTGCCTTTGCTTACATTTATTGAAAAAACTTCCTCATCATTCATATCTGTTTCATCGGATGCAATCAGCTGATTTTCATCAAGATTCTCTGTAAAATCAAATCCTCTTGTAAAAATTCCGAGCTTATCTCCGTCAGCATAAGTGGAAACAAAACCCTGTGCCAATTCATTTGTGCCCTCGCTCTTTACTTGTGCCTGCAATTCATAATATGAATTAGGCTCAAGCGTTGAGTAGAATCCGGCGTAAGCTGTTCACCGTATACGGATTCCTCACTTTTCAGATTCATTATGTCCACTGTCACCGTGTCATTCTCGCTGAAAGCTTTGAGATATTGCAATTCAAGCGTCATTACCACATCTTTCCCGATACTTCTGTTAATTATCATCGGAAATTCTTCATACAGCTTTGTGTAGTCGCCGTCTACAAGTGACGAATCCCAATTATCACTCGCAACAGCCGAAGTTTCAATGTCCTGTGCAAACGCGCACACAGACGAGGTTACCGTCAACGCGGCACCGAGAATTACGGAAATGCTTTTTCTTAAAAAAATATTCATATTAATTTTCTCCTTAGGTAATGGCATTCTTCTTGCCTAAAATGGGGTATTGCGCTAAATCCCACATGATAACACACCTCCCTCAGATGATTTTTCCAACGCACAGCGGCTGAAAAGCCTTTGAAAAGTGCGCCGCCGTGCCGATTATATGAATTTTTTTTGCAAAAGGAGCAACCGACACGGCAGTGCGTTTGGAAATTGAGATATCTCTCATTATATATAAACAATCATGAAGCTAAAAATTCTTCAAAAAATCCGAAAAAATTTAAAAAATTTTTTTCACACATTTTTTTGCACATTTTTCGCACAAACAATTGATTTTTGTGAGCATGACGTGATATACTTTGAGTAGGCTAACATACACTGCCATGCAGACATTACGAAAGAAGTGATATCTATTTTTACATTTACAATAACAATCGGCAACACGGAATCGGACGAAGACAAATTCCGGCGGCTGTACGACAAATACTACGAGCTGACCTACAAACTGGTGTGTACCAAGGTGTACAACAAGCAGATAATAAAGGACGTGATGCAGGACATCTGGCTGAAAATCTGGTCAACGATTGACAAAGCCCGCGCAGGCTCCGAAAGAGCCTGGATGGTAACGCTGACCTGCCACATAGCGATAAACGAATCGATAAAAGATTGCAGGCAGAGGCTGACATACCCCGTGCCCGATGAGGACTACTTTATAGAGTCGCTGACCGACGACGGCGGCGACCCGGCAGACATTGTGGCAGGCAACGAAACCGTGGAATACATATACAAAGAGATAAAACAGATGGACGAAAAATATGCCTACGTGCTGACGATGAATCTGCATTTCCGCTGCACTCCGCAGGAGATTGCAGACTTGGGCAACATAAGCCTTAAAACGGTGTATACTCAGCTGAACCGCGGCAAAGCAATGCTGAGAGAAAAACTAAAGGAGGTGGGATTATGGGAAACCAAAGAGAAAGAAACGACAAAATAATGGATATCATCCTTGAAGAGGCAACGGAAAAATACGCTCGGGATATGGAAAACGGCAGCTTTGACTGTGACATGACGCCGGAGGAAGAACAAAATATGCTCGCAATGAAGGACGAGATATTCTCCGAAGTTATGGCAAAAGCGAAAGCGGAGCAAAAGGCGCAGGAGCAAAAAAATCGGAAAGAGCAAAGGAAAAACGTAAGAAAGCTGCCTGACAAAAAGCTCCTTATCTGCGCAGCGATTATTGCCGTGCTGGCTGTCGGCGCGCTGTCCGTCTCCGCGCTGCGTGTGTTTGTGTTCAAAACCTCGGCAACCCTTATCGGCGACTCGCTGATTATAAAAACGGAGAAGACAGACAGTGCGGAATATGATGTGATACAGGAATTTGAGAGAAAAGACAGCCTCATAGTCCCCGACTGGCTGCCGCGCGGAATGGAACTGAAAAAGATAACGGATGACTATTCTCAGGTAATTATCGTCTTTGAAAAGGGCGATGAATGGATTAATTTAGAGGAAAGTTCGGTTTCACTCCAAGGTCAAACAGAGATGCTTACAGAGAATAATCAATACAAGGTACGCGACATTGAGGTGCTCGGTATGCCGGGTGTTTTGGTGAAGATGACAAGTGAGCTAGGCGATACAAATTACAGTGCTATATGGAATTCAGATACAACGCAGTATTACATCGATTCCAATGTATCGGAAAAAGAATTCAACGCAATTCTGAACACGCTCAAATACCTGAAATAAAATTTTTTAAAAAATTTTTCGAAAATTTGAAGAATAATTCCCCTCGAGATTGTTTATTATAGTGTAACAAAAAAACCACGAAGGGAAGTTGATTAAAATGAAGAAAAATTTAAGCAGGAAAGTAACCGCGGCGGCATTGAGCTGCTGCCTGATTGTACCCATGGGTGCAGCTTACGCCGCGCCGCTGCCGCCGGCCACGGCGGACGTCTCCGCAGCAAGCGCCGGCGGCATAGTGCCGTTCAGCAAGTATTTAAAAGCCGGTACAATATCGTTTACTCCGGCAACAAGCACAATGTACGTAAATGTCTCAACAAGAGCGTTTATAAAGGTTGACCACATCTACCATGACGTAACCATTTTCAAAAACGGCGTGCTGTACTCGTCGGGACGGTACGACGATTACGGCACAAACTCGCTGTCAACCACGATTAAAGTTGACGCTAAATCGGGAGACTACATAGACGTATATGTGGATCACTACACCGCGCACGGCGGAGTTGTGGAATCCAAGAGCACCTCAAGTGCAAAGTATTTCTAAAGCTCTCAAAAAAAGCACGGTTCGGTCAAAAATCCGAGCCGTGTTTTTTTGTATTCATGCAAAATTTTGCTTGAAAACCTACTAAATATATGTTATTATTATGATATACGAAAGAGGTGCATGAAAGATGAAGATTTCAACCAAGGGCAGATACGCCGTCCGTATGCTGCTCGACCTGGCGGAGCACGCGCAGGAGGGTTATGTGTCGCTCAAGGAGATTGCGCAGCGGCAGCAGATTTCAAAAAAATATCTGGAGCAGATAGTGCCCATACTCAACCGCTCAAGCATACTGCTGACAAACAGAGGATTCCAGGGCGGATACAAGCTGGCGCAGGCGCCGGACAAATACACCGTGGGCATGATACTGCGGATGACCGAGGGCGGACTCGCGCCCGTGGCGTGTCTGGAGCAGCAGCCCAACCAATGTGAGCGCAGCGCGGACTGCCCCACTCTCTATGTGTGGCAGGGACTGTATGATGTGATAAACAACTACCTGGACGGCATAACCCTGCAAGACATCCTCGACAGAAAAAGAGCAATGTATGCCAACAACTACATTATATAAACCCAAAAGGCGGAATAAAAAACATGGATTTGATAAATAAACTCGAAAGAGACAGAACCCTGAGCGACGGCGAGCTTGCAGCCGTTATAAACACGGCGGAATATGACGAAGCCCTGCGTGAGAGTGCGGACAGAGTACGCCGCGCCGTATACGGCGACGAGGTGTACATCCGCGGACTGATAGAATTTACAAACTACTGCCGCAACGACTGCCTGTACTGCGGCATACGCAAAAGCAACCGCAGCGCCCTGCGCTACCGTCTCACCAAGGACGGCATACTGGACTGCTGCCGCGAGGGTTATTCCCTCGGTTTCCGCACTTTTGTGCTGCAAGGGGGCGAGGACGCTTTTTTCACAGACGACGTACTGTGCGGCATAGTGAGCGCCATACGCGGAGATTTTCCCGACTGCGCCATAACCCTGTCTGTGGGCGAGCGCAGCCGCGAGAGCTACCGGCGACTGTTCGACAGCGGCGCAAACAGATATCTGCTCCGCCACGAGACAGCTGACGGGGCGCACTATGCCAAGCTGCATCCGCAGTCCATGAGCAGCGCGGCGCGCAAAAAATGTCTGTTTGACCTGAAAGAAATAGGCTATCAAGTCGGCTCGGGATTCATGGTGGGCAGTCCGTATCAGACCACGGACAATCTGATAGCCGACCTGCGTTTTCTGCAAGAGCTTGAGCCGGACATGATAGGCATAGGGCCGTTCATCACTCACCGCGAAACTCCGTTTGCCGGCTTTGAGTGCGGCACGGCGCAGCTGACGGTGCGGCTGATATCCATACTGCGGCTGATGTTCCCCTATGCGCTGATACCATCCACCACGGCGCTGGGCACGATAGACCCCAACGGTCGCGAGATGGGGCTGAAAGCCGGAGCAAATGTGGTTATGCCGAACCTGTCGCCGACGGACATACGCAAGCTTTATGAGCTGTACGAAAACAAGATATGCACCGGCGACGAGGCGGCGCAGTGCCGCGGATGCCTGGAAAAGCGCGTGGAGAGTGCAGGGTATCGCATTGTGACCGACATAGGAAATGTAAAAAAGGAGTAAACCATGAACCAATTTTCACGTACCGAGCTGCTGCTCGGAAAAGAAGCTATGGATAAACTGAAAAACTCACGCGTGGCGGTATTCGGAATAGGCGGCGTGGGCGGATATATTGTAGAGGCGCTCGTGCGCAGCGGCATAGGCGAGATAGACCTCATAGACGACGACAAGGTGTGCCTGACCAACATAAACAGACAGATAATCGCCACACGCAGCACCGTGGGCAGATACAAAGTGGACGTTGCCGCGGAGCGCATTGCGGACATCAACCCCGACGTAAAGGTGCACACCTACAAGACATTTTACACCCCCGAGACGGCGAATGAATTCGACTTTTCGCTCTATGACTATGTGGCTGACGCCATAGACACCGTCACGGGCAAGATAGAGCTTGTGATGAATGCCGACAGGAGCGGCACACCGATAATCAGCTCAATGGGCGCAGGAAACAAGCTTGACCCATCGGCATTTGAAGTGGCAGACATATACAAAACCTCCGTGTGCCCCCTGGCGCGCGCAATGCGCTATGAGCTGAAAAAACGCGGCATAAAGCACCTCAAGGTGGTTTACTCACGTGAAAAGGCGCTTACCCCCATTGACGACGGCGAGGCAGGCTGCAAAACAAACTGCATCTGTCCGCCCGGGACGGCGCGCAAGTGCACACAGCGCCGCCAAGTGCCCGGGAGCACGGCTTTTGTGCCGTCCGCCGTCGGGCTGATTATGGCAGGCGAGATTATAAAAGACTTAACAATGCGATAATCGCACAATGGCAGGCGGGCGAAAAGATATATATTTCCCCCGTGCACAAAGATTTGCCTTAAAAAACAGAATCTCTTGTTTTATAATAAAAATATGACAAATTGATAAGAATATTATAAGAAAGAGAACTGTGGGCAAACGGGACTCGAACCCGCATTGGTTCGAGTCCCGTTTGCCTAAGAGAGGAAACCTTATGTCAAAAAATCTTAAGCGAAAATACCGCTGTACTCAAAACCGAGAACTGAGCTGGCTCAGATTCAACCGCCGCGTGCTTGAGGAAGCGTCCGACCGCACCGTGCCGCCGCTCGAGAGGCTCAAGTTTATTTCAATATTTTCATCCAACCTTGACGAATTTTTTATGGTGCGCGTGGGCAGTCTGTTCGATATAGCAAGCGTGACTCCCGACGACACGGACAACAAAACCGGCTGGAGCGCTGACGAACAGCTGCGCCGCATCTATCGCGCCGTTCCCGGGCTGCTGGAGCTGAAAAAACGGCTGTACACCCTCACCATGCAGGAACTTGCGCACAGCGGCATTGAGGATATTTCTCCCGACAAAGCCGACAGCGCCGACCTCAAGCGCATCAACCGATTTTTCAGGACGGAGATGCTGCCGATTCTGTCGCCGATACTGATAGGCGCAAACCACCCCATACCCCACCTTGTAAACAAAAATCTGTACGCCGCGGCGCTGCTCGAAAACAAAAAGGGGCACAAAGCAATCGGCATTGTTCCGCTGCCCGAGAGCCTGCCGCCGTTTTTGATGCTTGCCGACGGCAAACGCTATGTCCGCAGCGAAAATATTCTGCTGCGCGCACTGCCGTCGCTCTTCGGCGCGTATGCCGTGAGGGAGAGCTGCGTAATCTGCGTTACGCGCAACGCCGACATTAATTTTGATGACGAAAAGTTTGATGACAACGACGATACTTTCCGCGTGCACATGAAAAAACTTCTAAAAAAGCGCGACCACCTGGGCGTTATGCGGCTGGAGCTGAGCGCGGAGATATCGGATAACTTTATGTCCGAGCTGACGTCTGTTGTGCGCGTGAGCACACATCGGATTTTCACGGATGACTGTCCGCTCAATATGCGTTATGTGTTTGCCCTCACGAGGGCACTGCCGAAGGGAGTTTCGTCAAAACTGATGTACAAGCCGTACACTGCCGCATGGCCGGAGGATTTGGATAAAAATCAATCCGTTTTTTCTCAGGTGCAGCAGCGCGACCGTCTGCTGTTTTTTCCCTATGACCCCGTGGAGCCGTTTCTGCGCCTGCTGAACGAGGCGGCGGACGACCCGAGGGTGCTGTCGGTCAAGATAACCATCTATCGGCTTGCATCCACGTCAAAGGTAGTGCAGGCGCTCTGCCGGGCCGCCGAAAACGGCAAAGAGGTGCTTGTGCTTATGGAGCTGCGCGCGCGGTTTGACGAATCCAACAACCTGGCGTGGTCAAAAATGCTGGAAAACGCCGGCTGTCAGGTAATCTACGGCGCAGAGGGCTTCAAGTGCCACAGCAAAATATGCCTAATAACCTACCGCAGCCACAACCGCACGGGATATATAACCCAAATCGGCACAGGCAACTACAACGAAAAGACAAACGCTATGTACACCGACCTAAGCCTGATGACAGCGGATTCCGCAATCGGCGAGGACGCGGCGGTGTTCTTCCGCAATATGCCCGTCAACAACCTTGACGGAAAATATGACGAGCTGTGCGTTTCGCCATTCGGCATAAAATCCATGCTTGCAGACAAAATCGACCGTCAGATTGCCCTGGGCAGCGACGGCTACATCTGCATAAAGGCAAACTCGGTGACCGAGCGCGAGATTATCGACAAAATCTCCGAGGCGTCGCAGGCAGGGGTTCATGTGGATTTGATTATCCGCGGCATCTGCTGCATTCTGCCAAACATACCGAACTACACGGACAATGTGCGCATAATAAGCATTGTGGGGCGCTACCTGGAGCACGCGCGCATATATCAGTTCGGGCGCGGCAGCGAGGCGGAGATGTATATTTCGTCTGCGGATTTGATGACGCGCAACCTCAACCGACGTGTGGAGATTGCCTGCCCGATAAAGGACGCGCAGCTGCGCGCGCAGCTGCAATGGATTTTGCAATCGCAGCTGCACGACACAGCAAAGGCGTCCGAGATGATGTCCGACGGCACATATTCGCGCCTGCACAGCGCCGCGCCGTTTGATTCGCAGGAATATTTCATGGAAAATTCGCCTCACATTCCGGCGGAACGTGAAAAAGGGGTGCGGAGAATCCGCAGCCGTCTTAAAAAATTTGCAAAAAGGTTTGTCAGATAAAACATAAATATCGTTATGCCAAAGGTGAGCATAACGATATTTTTTGCGGTAAATACGAAGGGGTGTATATTATATTTTGAGCGTCGAAAACATTCCGTCAAAGGAGGTGTGTATATTTTTTATTCTCAGACGGCGAGTTCAGCGCTACTGCACTGCTGTCCGAGGAGTCAAGAATAAAAAATACATAC
>CAJLYL010000012.1 GCA_905210855.1 uncultured Clostridia bacterium | reverse complement strand
GATGATCACTTGCTCCACCGGGCCGGGGAGGGCGGTGTGCCGCCTGGTCTGGGACATGGACAAGGCGGAGTGAGCGCCGTTCAAATAACAGGTTCAAAGGAGAGTCAGCCATGAGCAAGTATATCCTGGCCCTGGATCAGGGCACCACCTCCTCCCGTGCGGTGGTGTTTACCATCGAGGGGCGCATGGTCGGCTCTGCCGCGCAGGATATGATTGGCAGGACGCCGTCCGACATAGTGGCAATAAGACCGCTCAGAAACGGCGTTATATCGGATTACAAAACAACCGAGATAATGATTAAATACATCCTCAACAAGGTGTGTACCCGTTCACTCTTCAAGCCCAAGGTGGTTGTGTGCATACCGAGCATTGTTACCGAGGTTGAAAAAAAATCCGTTGTGGACGCCACGACAAACGCAGGTGCGCGCAGTGCGTATCTCATTGAGGAGCCTATTGCGGCGGCAATCGGCGCGGATGTGGATATATCACGCGCAGAGGGCACCATGGTTGTCGATGTGGGCGGAGGAACCTGCGACATAGCGGTTATATCACTCGGGGGCACGGTGGTGCATGATTCAATAAAGGTTGCAGGAGATGAATTTGACCAGGCAATTATCCGATATGTAAAGAAAAACTACAATATGCTCATAGGCGAGCGCACAGCGGAGATAGTCAAGTGCAGAATCGGCTGCGTGTATCCCCTGTTTGAGCCGCTTACAATGGAGATTAAAGGCAGAAGCCTCATATCCGGGCTGCCGGCAAAGGTGACGGTTTCGTCAACGGAGATTCTGGACGCACTCAGCGAGCCTGCGGCGGCAATCGTGAGCGGAGTTAAGGGAGTGCTTGAGCAGACGCCGCCCGAGATTCTCGGCGACATTGTGGCAAACGGTATGCTATTCACCGGCGGCGGAGCGCTTGTGAAGGGGCTTGACACTCTGGTGAGCAAGGCAACGGGCATAAATGTACACATTGCGGACAACCCTGCGCAGTGCGTGGCAATAGGCACGGGCAGGTCGCTGAGCCATATGGAGATGCTCAAGGATAATCACATATAATGCAAAATGCGCATAGCGATACAGTAAAACCGAGTGCGGCAAAATGAAATTCATTTTGCCGCACTCGGTTTTAATCCGTAAACTCCGTAACCTTTGCCGCTGCGCGCGGCACTGCATCGCGGGAGTTTTTCCAATCCTCGTTAGCGTAGCGATAGTCAAATTTTTTTGAGAACCAATCCGCGTCCTCACTTATGCGGCGGAGGTTCTTTTCCTCAAGCTCCGTGAGAGCAATGCAAAAATCCTTTAGCTTAGCGCCATGCAGGCACTTGCTCGCTTTTGTCATAAGCAAGGCATAATGATTTAGACAAAATCCTTTGGAAGAGAGAAATTTCTGCCTGAATTCGCTGTCCGCACCGTAGAGATAAAAAATATTCTCGCAAAATTTATCCATAGTCTCGGACAGGCGCTCGCAAACCGCGCATGAGCGGGCTCTCTCGGCGGCAAGCGACGCCGCCGCTTCAATAGACGAGGATTTTTTTGAGCCGAATAATCCGCCCTTTGAGCTGTCGCCGCGCACAAGGTCTGATATTTGCTCCAAAGTTGACACGAGACTGTCGGTGTGGGTTTTAAGCACGAGCGCAAGGCTCAGTTTATTCTCGCGCCCGAGCAGCATGGACGAATGCCTGCGGCAGAATCCGCGCTCGTTTGTAAATATGCGCTCGTCCGGCTCCATCATGCTCGCGCCGACGGTGTAATCAATGCGCGCCTGCTCCTCCCGACGTTCAAACTCGCATACGGCGCATTCGCAATCCCTGGCAAATGCGTCATTAATCGGTATGGTATATATTTTTTCCTTCATAGTCGTGTTAATCCTTTGACAGTATGATGAGCGCATCGCCGTGACCTACGGTTATTCTGCCCTCGTTTTCGGTAATTTCGTTGCTCACTCCGAGTGAAGAAAACTGCGGCACATCGGCGTGATTAAGAGTATATTTCATGCCGCTTATACATACATCGCGCAATCCGCCGGAGATAGGAATCAGCGACACATAGGTGAAGTCGGCTGTTTTTTGAATGACATTGACAGGTTTTGCAAGGCGGATTACGTTGTTTTCATTCACAAGCTCGGCGTCTATATTCGCATCGGCAAATTTTTTGAGCAAATATATATTTGCAAGCGAGTGGTCTGCTCGTGTGCCTATGCTCCCGAGCATGACAACCGACTCGAAGCCGCGATTTATGACATAATCGCACGCCTCCTCGGTGTCGGTGGCGTCTTTTATCGGATTAAGGCGAATAATCTCACTCTGCTTTGAAAAACGCGCAAACTCCTCATTGGTCATGGTGCATGAATCGTAATCCCCTATCCAGGCATCGGGGCATATGCCCATATCCGCAAGATAGTGCGCCGCGCCGTCCGCGCAAACCACAAAATCACTGTCGGATATAATTCTTTTTGCAAATTCCGTATCGCTGATTAAACCGTTGGAAATGATGACAGCTTTTTTCAAACCGCATTACCCCTCGCAAAAAATTCCCGGCAGGCGTCGGCAACGTTTTCTGCACCGTATATTGCCGAACCGGCAACTATGACGTTTGCCCCTGCTCTCACCGCGTTGGCTACGTTGTCAAGATTTACTCCGCCGTCAATCTCTATGTCCGTCTCCGGTGCCCATTCTCTGATTTTCCTAACCTTTTCAAGGGTGGATTCAATGAATTTTTGTCCGCCGTAGCCCGGGTGGACGCTCATGACGAGCACCATGTCGAGCATGGGCAGATAAGGTCTTATAAGCTCGCAGTCTGTCTCGGGGTTAATTGTCATGGCGATTTTTTTGCCGCGGCTCTTTACCGAATCGTAGATGTTTTCAAACTCCATGTCGCTCTCTAAATGAACATTGATTATGTCAGCCCCTGCCTCTATAAACGGCACGGCAAATTTTTCGGGATATTGAATCATAAGGTGTACATCAAGCACGCGGTCGGTGCATTTTCTGATGCATTTGAGCATATCCGGTCCAAAGGTGATGTTGGGCACAAAATGGCCGTCCATGACATCTACATGGACATACTGCGCGCCTCCCTTGTCAATCGCCTTGAGGTCGCGTTCAAGATTTGCAAAATCCGCCGCCAGGATTGATGGTGAAAGTGTAATCAAGCTTACCACTCCTTTTTGTCTTTGAGTAACTTATAAAAATTCTTGTAATTATCATATCTGCTTTGCGCTATGCGCCCGTCACACACCGCGTCGTACACGCCGCACCATTTTGTGCCGAGGTGCAGGCAGTTGGCAAAGCGGCATTTGTCCTCATATTGCGCAAACTCCGGAAAACATTTCTTAAGGCTGTCCGGCTCCATATCCGTCAGCTCCAGCGAGCCGAAGCCCGGGGTATCTACAATGTAGCCGCCGCCATATTCTACAAGCTCAACGTGGCGTGTGGTATGCCTGCCCCTGCCGAGCCTTTCGCTGACAGAACCGGTATGCATGATGTATTCGCCGATGACGCTGTTAAGCAGGCTTGATTTGCCCACTCCCGAAAAGCCGGCAAAAGCCGTTGTGCCGCCGCTCAGCATGGCACGGATTTTATCTGTGTCACCGCCGCCGTCAAGATTGCACACCCTGAATACATCGTACCCTGCCGAGCGGTATACAGAGGTGAATGAATCAATCTCCTCCTCGTCGGCAAGGTCAGTTTTTGTCATGCAGACAACCGCTCTTACGCCGCTTGCCGCGCATATGGCAAGCATTTTGTCAACAAAGGCAAAATCAGGCTTGGGGTTGGCGCATGACATGACCGCAATCATGACGTCTATGTTCGCCACGGGCGGACGGATAAAGGCATTGGTTCGCGGAAGTATCTCCGACACGGTGCCCTTGCCGTCCGATATTTCTATTAATACGTTGTCGCCGCAATACGGCTTTAGCGAGACATTGCGGAATTTTCCTCTCGCCTTACATTCGATGATTTCGCCGTCGGCGGTTTTTACATAGTAGAAACCGCCGATGCCCTTTAATATTTTTCCGGCTGTCAATTCTGTGTCCTCCGCCATTATTCCGTAAAGCTGATTGTCGCAGTGTTTACCAGTGTGTCGTCTGCGTACACCTCATAGGTCTTTTTGCCGGTGCCGGACACCTTGAGGGAAAATTCGGGGTTCTCCTGGGGGTGAAAAGCACCTTCATACACGGTTTTGCCACCCTCTGTCACCTTAACCGTGACAGTTTCTTTGTCTGCCGGAATGGTGCATTTTATGGTTCTGTCGGTCGGCGTTGCTTCGTGCTTGGTGTCGTTTCCGCTGCCGCCGCTGCCCTCGCCCGAACTTATCACAAGATTAATCTTAGTTTTGTTGCTTACCGTCTCGCCGCCGGCAACGCTCTGCTTGATTACAAGGCCGCTGTCAACAACCGAGCTTTCATATGACACATCGCCCAGGGTAAGTCCGGCGTCTGTTATGGATTTTTTTGCTTCGTCGAGCGTTTTGCCTACAAACTTGGGCACTACAACATCCTTCTCGGACGGCCCTTTGCTAACGTAAAGAGTAACCGTAGAGCCCTTTGCCGCCTCAGAACCGCCGTCGGGCTTCTGACGGATAACATAGTTTTCGGGTACGTCGTCGTTTTCCTCAAACTCCGTTTCCACATTAAATCCGGCTTTCTTCAGCGCCGTCTTTGCGCTATCATATTTTGACAGGGCAAAATCGTCAACCTTAATCTTCTCCGCACCAACGCTGACCGTGAGATATATTGTGGACTCGGGCTTTACATGACGTCCCTCGCCCGGTGTCTGACCGATGACAGTGCCCTCCTCGGCAGTGTCGTCCTGAACCTCGTCCTTGACTTCTATCTTGAGATTTTTCTCCTCGGCAAGTTTTTTTGCATTGTCAAGTGTCATATCCTTAAAGCTCGGCACAAGAATCTCGTCCGACGAAAAAATTGAGAATATCGGCGCATCGGGATAGATGATATAGGTGGCGAGGAGTGACAGCAGACCGACAATTGCCAAGGCGGTAGCTATCGCCCCGATGACAAGTTTTTTGCTTTCCTTGGGCTTATCGGCTCTGCGCGCGGCTGCGGCAGGGCTTTTTTGCACAGTGGCGCTGCTCTGCGGGTTCGGCGCGGTGCGGAGATTTTCGTTTACCTCTGATTTGGATATAATCATGGTTCTGTCGCTGTCGTCCGCACCGTATGAATAGGCTGCGTCGGTGCCAATTTCCGCATTGGGGTCGTCCTCCAGGAGCTTTATGTCGTCCTTCATGTCATTGGCATTCTGATATCTGTCCGATATATTTTTAGATATTGCCTTGAGGATGAATTTTTCGACGGACGGCGTAATTTCGGGATTGTATTCCCTCGGGCTTACGGCGTCCTCCTGAATATGTTTCATGGCGATTGCAACCGGTGAATCGCTCTCAAACGGCAGTCTGCCGGTGAGCATTTCGTACACGACGATGCCGAGCGAATACAGGTCGGATTTGCCGTCAACGTGACCTCCCCTCGCCTGCTCGGGCGAAATGTAGTGAACAGAGCCGAGAATGTTGGTGTCTGCCGTCATGGTGGAGCCCGTGGTTGCCCTTGCAATGCCGAAATCGGTCACTTTTACGCGGTGATCGTTTGTTATCATAATGTTATGTGGCTTTATGTCGCGGTGAACTATATTTTTTTCGTGCGCGGCGGATAACGCGTCGCAAATCTGATATGCGATGCTGAGTGCGTCGGGCATATCGAGCGGCGCTTTTTCCTGGATATATTGCTTAAGAGTTATGCCCTCTATATATTCCATAACGATGTAATGATAGCCCTGGTCGTATCCGAAATCGAATATAGACACGATGTTGGGGTGAACAAGGCTTGCCGCCGCCTGTGCCTCGGTGTTGAAGCGGCGCAGAAAATCGCTGTCCTCCTCAAGGTCCTGACGAAGCACCTTGATTGCGACCATCCTGTTGAGCAGATTGCAATGTGCCTTGTATACATGAGCCATGCCGCCCTTGCCTATTTCCTCTATAATTTCATATCTGTTTCCTAATATCAATCCTATCATTTTGTCACCTCGTTAAAATCCATGTTTACAACTGTAATGTTGTCTTTTCCGCCGTTTTTGTTGGCAAGAGCAATCAGAAGCTCATTAGCTCTTTGCGGTTCGTTTTCAATCAGCGTCTGCTCTATGAGCGCATCCGAAACGAAGTTTGAAAGCCCGTCGGTGCATAGCAGTATTTTAGTGCCGCCGAGAATCGGAAAATCGAATAAATCGATATCCACGGTCATCTCTGTGCCGACGGCGCGTGTGATAATGTTCTTGTTTGGGTGTTTGTTTGCCTCGGCATCGGTTATCAGCCCTTTTTCGAGCAAATCCTGCACATAGGAATGGTCGCGCGATATCTGCCTGATTGAGCCGTCAATTGCATATATCCTGCTGTCGCCGACGTTTGCGGCGCAGGCTCTGCCGTCTGAGCAGATGACGGCGGCAACGGTTGTGCCCATGCCCGACAAGTCATCCTCGCTCAGCGAGCGGATATAGATTTTTTCGTTTGCCGTCTTTATGGCGTCGGTAAGAGTAGTTTTTACATCGTCCGTGCCGGCATCGGGGTCAAGATGGGCGGATATGTATTCCGATATAATATCCACCGCGCTTGAGCTGGCGATTCTGCCGCCGCGGTGACCGCCCATTCCGTCTGCCACAACCGCAAACGCACAGCTGTCGGAAATAACCCTTACGCAGTGAGAATCCTCGTTGACCGCGCGTACATTTCCGATGTCTGTTCCGTGAGCAATAATCATTTATTGTCCCTCCTTAACATGAGCACGCCTAAGCTGACCGCACGATGCGCTTATGTCGCTTCCGAGCTCGCGGCGAACGGTAGCGTTTATGCCGCAGCTTGCGAGCGTATTCACAAATCCTTCTATCTTGGCTCTGCCGGGCTTAACAAAACTGTTTTCCTCAACGTTGTTAACCGGTATGAGGTTGACGTGGCACAGCATTCCGTCAAGCAAACGTGCCAACTCGCGCGCATTTTCGACAGAGTCGTTTACTCCGTTTATTATAGCATATTCAAAGCTGATTCGTCTATGATTTTCTTCAATATATTTTTTGCAGGCGGCAATCAGCTCGTCTATGTGATATTTGTTGTTTATCGGCATGATTGAGCTGCGCATACCGTCATTTACCGCATGGAGCGAAATCGAGAGCGTAACGGGAAGCCTCAGCCGCGAAAATTCATTTATCTTCGGCACAACTCCGCAGGTGGACACGGATATGTGTCTGTATCCAATATTAAGCCCGTTTTCGTCGTTGACATTTTTGAGAAATTTAACAACGTTATCAAAATTATCCATGGGCTCACCTATTCCCATCATCACGATGTTGGATATCCTCTCGCCGATGTACTTTTGGGCGAATATCACCTGGTCGAGGATTTCTCCGGCGGACAGGTCTCTTACTTTGCCGCCGATTGTCGAGGCGCAGAATTTGCAGCCCATGCG
Organism: uncultured Clostridia bacterium; assembly: GCA_905210855.1. Lineage (GTDB taxonomy): Bacteria > Bacillota > Clostridia > UMGS1810 > UMGS1810 > RGIG4708. Next base: position 21,923 of record CAJLYL010000012.1, on the reverse strand, counting down.
GCAGCCGACCTGACACGAAATGCACACGGTAACCCCGTGCTTGTAGTACATGACCACACTCTCCACCACGTTTCCGTCGCCGAGCTCAAAGAGAAATTTTTTTGTTCCGTCGATTTTTGACTCAAGCACTTTAAGCGGCTTTGCAACGCTGATGAATGACACCGCGGCAAGCCTTTCGCGCAGCTGCTTTGATATGTCGGTCATCTCGTCAAATGACGTTACTCCGCGGCTGAGCCATACAAAAATCTGCTTTGCGCGGAATTTTTTTTCGCCGAGATTTTCGATAAATTGTACAAGCTCGTCAAATGTCAAATCCTTTAAATTAGTCATCAGTCAATCCTCTGCATTTTACAAATATAAAATCCGTCGCAATCGTGTACATTCGGAAACAGCGTTATATCTCCGCCGTTTTCAATATTAACGCAGCCGATGGGCACCTTGACGAAATTTTTGTTTTTCTCAAGGAATTTTGCAGTTACCGCGCCGTTTTCCCTGCCGTCAATTGTACAGGTGCTGTAAACGATAAATCCGCCTTTTTTGACATATCGCGAACAACTGCTGAGTATTTCATAACCGCTCTGCGCAAGCGCTTCTATATCCGCCTCGGTGCGGAAATACTTAATATCCGGCTTGCGGCGCAGTATGCCGAGACCGCTGCACGGTGCGTCAACGAGCACCGCGTCGGCACAGTCTATGAGCGATTCGTCCGTCTTTGACGAATCGGCGCAGCGCGCTTCTATTATGTCCGCACCGAGCCGAGCTGCGTTTTCTCTTATCAGTTCAAGCTTGTGCTCATGGATATCGAAGGCATAAATCCTGCCGCGGTTTTTCATCTTCTCCGCCATATGGGTCGTCTTGCCTCCCGGTGCGGCGCAGGCGTCAACAACCGTTTGTCCCTCCTTGGGGTCAAGCGCCTCAACGGCGAGCGCGGCGGCGTAATCCTGCACATAGAAATATCCTTTTTTGTATGCTTCAAGCTGCGTCAGTGATTTCAAGCCGTCGCAAACGGCAAAATAGTCAATCGGCGAAACGCTGTTTTGATAAACTTTCGCGTCCGCACCGGATTTTTTAAGCGACTGCAAAAGCTCGTCTGCCGTGCATCGGTTAAGATTGCACCTGAGCAGCAGCGGCGCCCTTTCGAGAAACGACGCGCACAAATCCTCGGTAAAATCAATCCCGTAGTCGGCAATCCATCTGTCTGCAAAGTGCCTCGGAACAGAATAGTATACGCTGATATACTCCGCCCTGTCGAGCGGATATTCAACCTTGCCCTCGGATTGCGCCGCCTTGCGCAGCACCGCGTTTACAAAGCCCGAGCTGCGGCGCAGCGCTTTTGTTTTGGTGAGATTTACACTCTCGTTTACTGCCGCAGAGGGCGGCACCTTGTCCATAAACATAAGCTGATACACGCCGACTTCGAGTATACACAGAATATAATCGGAGATTTTTTTCGGCTTTATTGAAGAAAAAGCTTCAATCACGTAATCTATACGAAGCTTGTTTTTCAGCACTCCTACGGTTATCTCGTTTATAAAACGCATATCCGCCGTGGAAAACTCGCCCGTCTTTCGCAGTTTTTTTATCTCTTCGCTGAGATATGCTCTATTCCTGTACACGCTGCAGAGGATATCGGCACATTTTTTTCTCGGTGTGTGAATCATCGGCTATCTTCTCCTGTCGCGTGAAATGAGGACAAGCCTCAGCAAGCTCATTGCAGAGGTCAGCGCGGAGGCAAGATAGGTCATTGCCGCTGCCTTGAGCACCTTTTTGGTGCCGGCAAGCTCGCCCTCGGACATTATGCCGGTTTCGGACAAAATGCTGAGTGCGCGCAGACTGGCATTGAACTCAACGGGGAGAGTAATCACCTGAAACAAAACCACCGCCGCAAAAAGAACTATGCCGAAATTAAGCAGCGGGTCTATCTGAAAAATCAGCCCGAGCGCCGCCAGCGGCAAAGCAAACTTTGACGAAAAGCTGACAACAGGGAAAATCGCCGTGCGTATTTTCAGCGGTAAATAAGCCGTACTGTGCTGAATTGCATGACCCGTCTCGTGCGCCGCAACGCCGAGTGCGGCAACCGAGGTGGACGAATACACTGGGTCGGACAGGCGCACCACCTTTTTCATGGGGTCGTAGTGGTCGGACAATGTGCCTGCCACTCTCTCGACAGTGACGTGGTGCAATCCGTTGAGGTCAAGGATTTTTCGCGCAACCTGCGCACCCGTAAAGCCCTTTGACGCCATAACGGTCGAATATTTTGAAAAAACCGAGCTTACCTTTGCCTGCGCATACACCGCAAGCAATATACAAGGCAACACCAAAATCATGTAGTATGAATCCATATAGTACATATACTCATTCTCTCCTATCGTTATGAAAGCACTGTGCCGCGCTCAATTGAGTTTCCGCGCAAAAAATCCGCCGTGTTCATGGATCTTTTGCCCTCGGGACGCAGCCGTTCAACGGCAAGGGCAGTGCCTCCGCCGCAGCTTACGGTAAAATCATTCTCGCCGACAGCTGTCACGGTTCCACATTCTGCTGCGGAACTGTCACTCACGGTGCGCGCAGACTCTATTTTCATTATTTTGCCGCCGCATACCGTGTATGCGCACGGAAAAGGATACAAGCCTCTTATGAGATTGCGCACCTCATCGGCAGTTTTTGTCCAGTCAATGTGCGCGGTGGCTTTGTCTATCATCGGCGCATACGTCATGAGCGATTCATCCTGAGGCTCGCGCACCGCCGTGCCGTCCGCCAGCCGCTCCGCAGTAGATACAAGCAGTCTTGCGCCAATCGGTGCAAGCTTGTCGTGAACAGTTTCAAAGGTATCGTCCGGCAAAATGTCTATGGCTTCCTTCATGAGCATATCGCCCGTGTCAAGCCCCTTGTTCATGAGCATTGTTGTGACTCCGGAGGTTTTTTCGCCGTTTATCACGCACCATTGCATAGGCGCTGCGCCGCGGTATTTCGGCAAAAGTGAGCTGTGTACATTTACACAGCCGTATCGTGGAAATTCAAGCACATATTCCGGCAGAATTCTGCCGTATGCCACAACGGCAATCAAATCCGGCTTTTCCGCAAGAAGTATTTCTTCAAAACTCTCTTTTTTTAGATTTTTAGGCTGATATATCCTCGTGCCGTGAGCTGCGGCGCAGTCATAAACAGCCGTGTGAGCCATCTTGTGTCCTCTGCCGCGCGGCTTGTCCTCGCGTGTGACAACGCTTGTTACGCAAAATCCCTCGTGTGCATAGAGCGCCTCAAGAGAAGCGACAGCAAATTCGGGAGTGCCCATAAACATTATATTCATATTATTATCATCCTTTTTGCAAATCATTCGCCATCGGGCTCAAGATATTCTTCCACTTTATCCACAAACATAATGCCGTCAAGGTGGTCTATCTCGTGGCAAAGAGCTTTTGCAAGCATACCCTCGCCGGTTATGTCAAATTCCTTGCCGTCTCTGCCCATCGCATGAACAGTAACGCGCTCCGGTCTGGTAACGGTTCCCCACTTGCCGGGCACGCTGAGGCAGCCCTCGGCAGATGTGACAGAACCCTCCTCGGAGACAATCTCGGGGTTTATGAGCTCTATGAGCCCCTCACCGACATCTATTACCACCGCACGCTTGAGCACGCCCACCTGAGGCGCTGCAAGCCCTACTCCGTCGGCAAGGCGCATTGTCTCCGCCATATCGTCAAGCAGGGTGAGTGTGCGCTCATCGATGTTTTCCACCCTTCTGCATTTCTTTCTCAAAATATCGTCGCCGAGCTTTCTTATATTTCTTATTGCCATATCAAAAATCTCCGTTCTGCCGCCGTGCGCGGCTTGTTATCAATAAAGGCTCTGCGGATTGACATCAATCACTACGGCAGCCTCCCCGGATTTTCTGCAAAACTTTTCGTACAAAGCCCCGAGTATGTCGTAAAGCTCCTTGTTATATCGGGTTTTTGCCAGAATCCTGTACCTGTATTTGTCGTTTATCATGTATATCGGCGCCTTGCACGGCTCAAAAACCTGTGCGCAGGCGTTTAATTTCTTTTCGTTAATCTGCTCCGTCAAAGAGGCAAAAAACCTTTCCGCGGAGGACTTTGCCGCAGCCTCGTCCGCCGATGTGAACAGTATGTTCACAAACTCGCAAAACGGCGGATACGACATCATTGCGCGAAATTCTATTTCGTTTTTGTAGAAGCCCTCGTAATCCTGCTTTGCGCTCAGTCTTATGGTGTCGTCATCGGGGCTGTAGGTTTGTATGACCGCCGTGCCGGGGTAACGCCCCCTGCCTGCCCTGCCGGCAACCTGGGTTATCAGGTCAAATGTCCGCTCCGAGGCTCGGTAATCCTCCTGATTAAGGCTCATGTCGGCTGCAAGGATGCCCACCAGTGTGACGTTTTCAAAATCAAGCCCCTTGGTTATCATCTGTGTGCCGACGAGGATGTCAATCCCCTCGCTGCGAAATTTGTTGAGTATCCTTTCGTGCGCATTTTTGTCCGAGGTTGTGTCGGCGTCCATGCGCAGATAGCTCGCGTCGGGGAACATCTGCTCTATGGCTTCCGTCACCTTTTGAGTGCCCGTGCCGAAATACTTGATATATTTTCCGCCGCACGACGGACAAATATGCGGCACCTCGGTCATGTAGTCACAATAATGACATATCATTTTATTCATGAATTTGTGGTATGTGAGCGACACATTGCAGTGCGGACACTTTACCACATAGCCGCAATTTCTGCACGACACCGCGTTGGAATACCCCCTGCGGTTGAGAAAAAGCATGGTCTGCCTGCCCTCGTCTATGTTTTTGCGCATAAGCGAGGCAAGCGTTTTGCCAAAGACGCTCATGTTGCCGGATTTCAGCTCCTCGCGCATATCGGTAATGCGCACCTCGGGCAGTTTGGCGTCGCCTATCCGCGAGAGCATCTCTATAAGCTTGTATTTGCCCGTCTGCGCCTTATAATAGCTGTCCACAGACGGAGTGGCACTGGCAAGCAACACCGTCGCCCCGGCAGATTTTGCGCGGAAACGAGCTATCTCCGCCGCGTGATAACGCGGTGCGGATTCCGATTTATACGTGTTTTCGTGTTCCTCGTCAATTATTATCAATCCCAAATTATCAAAGGGCGCGAACACAGCGGAGCGTGCACCGACTGCCACATCGACAGCGCCCTCCTTAATCTTTTTCCATTCATCATATCTTTGCTTGACGGTGAGCGAGCTGTGCAGCACTGCCGCTCTGCCGCAGAAGCGAGACATCACCTGTGACACCATCTGCGGAGTGAGTGCAATCTCGGGCACAAGCATTATCGCCTGTCTGCCGCCGTTTACCGTGCGCTCTATGAGTTCAAGATACACTTCGGTTTTGCCGCTGCCGGTAACGCCGCGCAGAAGATATGTAGAATACTGCTTTGCCGCAATTCCCTCATTCACGGCTTTGACAGCCTTTTTCTGCTCATCGGTCAGCTCGCGCGGCACATATTCGCAAAGCGCCCGGTCGGCGAGCAAATCCGAGCGGACAACTGTTTGCAGATATTCGGCAACGCCGCGGTCAACAAGTGCGTCAACCGACTTTTTTGTGACTGACGCATATTCAATCAGCTCGGACAGGCTGAGGGTGCCGCAGTCGGCAAGCACTTCGAGAGCGCGGCACTGCGCCTTCGCTTTTGATGATAGAATATCGCACAGCTCATATGCTTCCGCGCGGTCGCAGGTCAGCGAAACGGACACGGAAACGGTATCCTTCACTCCCTCGCTGCGCACGGTTTCAATGCGCACAATTTGCCTTTCGGCAAGTCTTTTTGCGCTTTGATATATGTTTTTTTTGCCTGTCAGCTCCGCGAGCCGCTCCACGGTGAGCGGAGAGCATTTTTTCAGTTCGTTTACTATCGCGAGGGCAATGGCGGAGTTTTTGACTGCCGAATCGATTTGCTCATCGGACACGTCCTCCAAAAAAACCACCCTCGAAAACTTGATGTTCACTCCGACGGGGAGCAGCGCACGGAATGCCTGCGCATAGGAGCAGAAATATCTGTGGTGCATAAACCTTGCAAGCGCCGCGCCGTTTACATCAAAATAGACATCGTTGTCTACGATGCGCAATATGGGTTTCAGGTTTTCGTAATCGCTTTTTTCAACAAAGCCTACGATATATCCCTCGCTTGCCTTGTTGCCCTTGCCGAAACCTATCTCGACCCGCATTCCCACTCGGACAGACGCCTCAAGCTCGGGCGGAACGGCATAGTGATATATATTATCTGTGGCTTTCGATATGCTGTTGAGCACAACCTCGGCAATCACAACCGTCCCTCCTTTCGGCTGAAAGCGAAATTTATTCCTCAATCTCCGTGTTATCTTCAGTTTCCGTCATGAACACAGCGGAGGAATCCTCGCTTTTTTCGCCGTCCTCTTTTGTGCGGAAGCTTACCTTGTTTTCAAAAATCTCATTCACGGCAATGGACACCGGCTTGTTGGAAGCACATTCCGTAAAGCTTACGCCCGATTCAACAATCTCTCTCGCGCGCTTTGCCACAATGATAACAAGGCTGTACTTGCTCTTGATATCTCTCAAATCCATTACTTCGTTTACCGACGGGTATACCATCATAATTCAAACACCTCTCTAATTATTCTTAAGCCGCTCCGCACGGATTATGCAATCCAGCTTGTGAGCGGAATCATCTACATCCTCATTAACTATTACATATGTATATTTATCTGCAAGCTGAATTTCGTGTTCTGCCGCCTCAATGCGCCTGTCAATGACATCGGGATTTTCCGTGCCTCTGCCCGTAAGGCGGCGGCGCAGCTCCTCAAGTGACGGCGGCATGATGAACACCGTCACGCAGCCGCTGACAGTCTCCATAATCTTCATGGCGCCCTGAACCTCTATTTCCAGAATGACATCCGTGCCGGAATCGAGCATCATGTTGACCTCGCGGCGCGGAGTGCCGTAGTAGTTGCCGCAAAAACACGCCCACTCAAGAAAACCGTCCTCGTTTATCCTTTCCTCAAACTCATCGCGTGTGAGGAAATAATAATTCACCCCGTCCGTCTCGCCCAGGCGCGGGCTTCGCGTTGTTGCCGATACCGAAAGGCGCACGCTGTCAGACGCGTAGTTTTCAAAATAATCTGCAAGCACAGTGCCCTTGCCACAGCCCGACGGGCCGCTCAGCACTATAAGTCTGCCTCTTTTGTCAGTCATAATCCGCGTCCTCCTCGTTACCGTCTGTCAGCACAACGGACATATCATCAATTCTGTTTGCCAGGGTCTCCGTCTGCACCGCAGACAGGATAATGTGGTCGCTGTCGGTAATGATAACCGAGCGAGTGCGCCGTCCGTAGGTCGCGTCAATCAGCATACCGTTGTCGCGCGCCTCCTGGATAATCCTCTTTACAGGTGCGGACTCCGGGCTGACCATGGCAACAAGCCTGTCAGCGGAGACTATGCTTCCGAATCCAATGTTAATAAGCTTCATTCCATCCTCCGTATTGCTGAAAATTTTTTACCCGTTTACCCGATTTTACTCGATGTTCTGAACCTGCTCGCGCAGCTTTTCTATCTCTGACTTCAAATCCACAACCGCTTTGCTGAGCGCAAAGTCATTGCATTTTGAACCCATTGTGTTTGCCTCGCGGTTAAGCTCCTGAATAACAAAATCAAGCTTTCTGCCCACGGGTACATCGGCTTCGAGCAGATGAGCAAATTCCTTCAGGTGACTTTCAAAGCGGATAATCTCCTCGGTGATGTTCACCTTGTCGGAGAAAATCGCCACCTCGGTGAGCAGCCTGCTTTCGTCAGTCTCTATACCGTTTAAGTATTCGTCAATCCGCTCCTTAAGACGGGTGCGGTATTCGTCCACCGTCTGCGGCGACCTTTCTTTTATTATATTCAGTATTTCCCTGACGTCCGCTATGCATGAATCAAAGAATTTTTTCAGCCTTTCGCCCTCGCGTACACGGTTTGCGCCGAGGTCGGCAAGCGCCGCTTCAATGACGGCGCGCGCGTCCGCGGAAAGGGCGTCCTTGTCCTGCTCCTCCTTTTCAACGCGGAATATATCCGGAAAAGTACTGAGCGACGACGCTTTTATGTCATTTTCAATCCCGAGGTTTGCGCACATATCGCATATCGCGTCGCAATACCTCTGCGCCAAATCCTCATTCACGCTGACCGTGGTATCATCCGCCGCGGAGGTGTCAATCTGAATGTACATATCCGCCTTGCCGCGGCTGACTGCCGCCGAGATGCACTCGCGCGCAATCTCCTCTATGAATGAATACTGGCGGTATACTTTTATGTTTGCGTCAAGATATCTGTTGTTGACGGTTTTAATCTCAACGCTTATTTTGTATTTATCAAATACCTGTTCGGCCCGTCCGTAGCCTGTCATACTCTTTATCATAGCACGGTGATGCACCGATTGCGGCGCACCTTCCTCCTTTTTGTCCGCATATATATTTATTATATCAAACAATTGTAAAAAATACAATATTTTTATTCAAATTTGTTTCTGAGCGCACTGCCGCCGAGATAATCAAATTCTTTTCCCTGAAAGCTGGCGCGCAGCTCAAGCTGAGCGTCGATGTTATCCTTTATCTTCCACCAGCTTGTCCCGTAGTTTGAAAAAACGGTTCTCTCCTCGCCTGCCCTGCCGATTAACCGCTGAATGACGATTTTCGGGTCAAGATATTCCAAAAATGTGATAACCCTGTCCACATAGTCATAATATGTGCCCATGGAAAAATCACCGCGCAGATACATCTCCGCCATGGGGGTACCCTTGACTATATACAAGCTGTGCAGCTTCACCTGTTCCACACGCAGAGCGGACAGAACCTTGGCGCACTCGATGACGTCTGCCGTATCGTCCCACGGCAGATTGAGTATCAGATGAGCGCAGACTGAAAAGCCGTATCTGTGTATCATGCCGACGGCGTCTATAAACTCTGCCAGACCGTGACCGCGGTTTATCCTTGCAAGCGTTTTGTAATTAACGGTCTGCAAGCCGAGCTCAAAGCTTATGCAAACGCCGCTTGCGCGCGACACATCCGCCAAAAACTCAAGATAACTCACTGCAATGCAGTCGGGGCGCGTGGAAACGGCGATTTCGACAACACCGTCCGCAAGCGCCTGCATTATGCACTCCTTAAAGCTGTCGAGAGGCATATATGTATTGGTGAAATTCTGAAAATACACAATAAACTTTTTCGCCTTATATTTTTTGCCGATGAAAGCTCTGTTTTGCTCAATCTGCTCCGCAATGCGCATCGTGGTCGGCAGATTTTCAAATGCCGCGCCCTCCTCGCCGCAGAATATACATCCGCCGCTGCCGACGCAGCCGTCACGGTTGGGACAGGTCAGCGGCAGATTGACGGGCAGCTTGTAGACTCTCTCGCCGTACTTCTCCTTAAGATATGACGAATATGTCCTGTATCTCATGTGAAACGAAAATCCTCTCTGTCAGAAATGCTCGATAAACGAAGCATATTCCTCCTGTGTTATATAATAGATAAACGAATAATCATCCGCCAGACGGCGAGCTATGGCAGCCGTGGAATCATCCGAGCCCATGTCTACAACGAGCACATTCGGCACAAATCCGCCCTTGGATTCGCTGAGATTCTTCCATATTACGCTGCGTATGATGTATTCAAGGTCTTTTTCGCGATTGTGCACCTTGATTATCACATACACGTCGTCACCGCTTACAGGTCTGAAAAAGAACCCGACAAGCCTGATGATTATGTCTATCACGGCGTAAGCCGCCAAAAATGTCACAATAGTCTTGAATATAACGCCATGCATAAATACAACACCTCTCCACATTAAATACTATGCGGAGAGGCTTGGCCTTGTTCAAAGACCGGCTTTCTGTCTTAAGATGTCCGCCTTGTCACATTTTTCCCACGGCAGGTCAACATCTGTTCTGCCGAAGTGACCGTATGCTGCGATTTTTTCATATATCGGGCGTCTGAGGTCAAGATTTTTTATAATGGCAGCCGGGCGCAGATCGAACACCTCGCCGACTATTGCCGAAATTTTTTCTTCGGGAATAACGGCTGTGCCGAATGTGTCCACAAGTATGGACACAGGAGTGCTGACGCCTATGGCATAGGCAATCTGCACCTCGCACTTTTGCGCAAGACCGGCGCTGACAATGTTCTTTGCAACGTAGCGCGCGGCATAGCTTGCGCTGCGGTCAACCTTTGTCGGGTCCTTGCCGGAGAATGCTCCGCCGCCGTGGCGCGCATAGCCGCCGGAGGTATCGACGATAATCTTTCTGCCGGTGAGTCCGCTGTCGCCCTGGGGGCCGCCTATGACAAACCTGCCGGTCGGGTTTATATAACATTTGGTGTCGCCGTCAATCAGCTCGCTCGGTATAATAGGCTTTATCACATATTCCATGATGTCTTTTTCTATGGTCTCATGCTCCGCCTCCGGGCCGTGCTGGGTGGAAACGACAATGGTGTCTACCCTCACGGGCTTGCCGTCGTCATATTCCACGGTAACCTGAGTTTTGCCGTCCGGGCGCAGGTAAGGCACCGTGCCGTCCTTGCGCACCTTGGTAAGCTGCATACTCAGCTTGTTTGCAAGCGATATCGGCATAGGCATAAGCTCCGGGGTCTCCGTGCAGGCATAACCGAACATCATTCCCTGGTCGCCGGCACCGTTGTCGAGGATATCGGAATTTGTCATCTTCGCCTCGAGAGACTTGTCCACACCGAGGGCGATGTCGCACGACTGCTCATCAATGTTGGTGAGCACGGCGCAGGTGCTTGCGTCAAAGCCGTATTTTGCTCTGTCATAGCCGATTCGCTCAACCGTCTTTCGGGCAATTGACGGAATATCCACATAGCACTCGGTAGATATCTCGCCCATTATCATAATCATGCCGGTGGTTACCGTTGTCTCACAGGCAACGCGCGCCATCGGGTCTTTCTCGATTATAGCGTCGAGAACCGCATCGGATATCTGGTCGCAGATTTTGTCGGGATGCCCCTCTGTCACCGATTCCGATGTAAAAAATTTTTTGTTCATTGTACTCTTCCTCCGTAAATGCAATGCACCGCTCACAACAGATTGCCGATGAGTGCGCCGAAGCCGTAGGACAGCCCCATCATCAGCACTCCGGCAATTATCACACCGAGCAGAATCATGGGCACAGAGTCCTTCAGCCGCATATCCAAAAATCCGGCAAGCGCGGCGCCTGTCCACGCGCCCGTGCCCGGGAGCGGTATCGCAACAAAGAGCAGCAGACCGATCATCTTGTATTTGGTGACCTTGTCCGACTTGCTCATGGTTCGTTTTTTAATTTTCTCTGCCAGCTTGCCGAAACGCTTTGTTCGCGCCAGATATTCGATAATCGGGCGGATAAAAAGTATTATAAACGGCACGGGCAGCATATTGCCGATTATGCTGACGAGATATACAAGCCGCCAGTCGAGCCCGAGCCCGACTCCGACGGGTATCGCTCCGCGCAGCTCGATAACAGGCGTCATCGCAAGCACAAGGACGGCGAAAAGACCGCCCTCCTGCGAAAAATATGATACGATTGCGTCTGTCATTATTTTGTTCCGAAAATTCTGTCGCCGGCATCGCCGAGACCGGGCACAATGTAGCCGTGCTCGTTGAGGTGGTCGTCCACTATGCCGCAGAACACCTCAACATCGGGGTACTTTTCGGCAACAGCCTTGATTCCGTCCGGTGCGGCAACTATGCACACAAACTTAATGCTCTTAACGCCGCGCTCCTTGAGAGTGCCGAGGGCGTCGTTTGCCGATACGCCGGTTGCAAGCATCGGATCAACAAGGATGACATCGCGGTCCGCAATGTCTGCCGGCAGCTTGCAGAAATAAGGCACGGGCTGAAGAGTCTCGTGGTCTCTGTACATACCGATGTGACCCACGCGTATGTTCGGCATGAGGCTGAGCATACCGTCAACCATACCGAGACCGGCACGCAGAATCGGCACTACGGCAAGCTTTTTGCCGGAGATGATTTTTGTCTTGGCAAGCGCTATGGGAGTCTGGATTTCAACCTCCTCCATGGGGAGGTCTCTTGTTACCTCGTAGCCCATGAGCATGGCAATCTCATTTACATACTCGCGGAATTCCTTTGAGCTTGTCTTAACATCCCTCATTTTTGAAATTTTGTGAATGATGAGCGGATGCTCCATTACTGTTACGTTGGGGTATTCTGGATATTTCATATTGTCCTCCGGTATAATAAATTTTTTTATTTTTCCAATTCCATTATTTTGTCTACGCGTCTTTGGTGTCTGCCGCCCTCAAATTCGTTTGTGAGGAAGGCGTCGGTAATCTCCACGGCAAGCTCGGGGCCGATTATTCTGCCGCCCATGGTGAGCACATTGGAATTATTGTGCCGTCTTGTCATCTTTGCGCTGTATGTATCGCTGCACTGCGCCGCGCGTATGCCTTTAATCTTGTTTGCGCAGATGTTCATGCCTATGCCCGTGCCGCAGATGAGTATGCCCTCTTTTGCCGCGCCGCTTGTCACCTCGGCGCACACCTTTTTTGCAATGTCGGGATAATCCACACTCTGTTCGTCATATGTTCCCAAATCCTTATATTCACGACCGATTTCGTCAAGATACTTCATTATTACCTGTTTCAGAGCAAAACCTCCGTGATCGCAGCCTATGGCTATCATTTGAACACTCCCTTTCAACATTCTATTATATAATTTATCACATACATTGTCAAGCGCTGTCGGTTATTTTTGTGTTTTATTATTGTCGTTGCAAAAATTGCTCGCCACTATGTCAACAGACGGATGATATCCGCACCTAAAGTGGTCGCACTCAAACTGACAAATGACCGTTAGGGGGCGATGCCCACATCGACTCGCAGAAAGAGCACAGCCTTGACGGTTCGATGTGGGCATCAACTCCTGAAACACTGCATTAAAATCCAAGCCGAGCCTTTGAGCGAATCATGCCCCATGCGAGAAATTCCCTTTTTCAAGCTCCTGTTCCGCCTGAGATTTTCGCAGATACAGCGGCTCGAGAGAATACAGATTGTCAAAATCGCCCTTTGCCGCGCGCCTGTACGCGCAGGCGCACAGCGAAGCCGCGTTTTGCATATTAAGATGAGTCGGCGCAGATAAAAAAGTATCAGGCGACGCGCCGATTATCTGCTCGGAATACTTCAGCATACCGTCGCCGAGGAACATCACCCTCTGCCCCTTAAGCTCCTCCGCAAGCTCGTCCACAGGCGTAACGCGCGGCTCGGCAATGCAATTGCCGCCGCGATAGAGCGCATTGTACACCCTGTCGCGCCTTGCGTCGGCAATCGGGCACACCAAGCCGTCAAAGGTGACGTTTGCCGCAAGGGATTCAAGCGAGCTGACTCCGACAACGGGTTTGGAGAGAACCTGTGCAAAGGTTTTAACCGTAGAAATGCCTATGCGAAGCCCCGTGAATGAACCAGGACCTGTTGCAGCGGCAAACACATCGATATCCTCTATGGTTATGCCGCAGTTTTTGAGCATATTGTCAAGCATGGGCATAATTATCTGCGAATGAGTTCTGTCGTGCGAGACGGTGTATTCGCCGAGAATTCTCTCATCATTCATCACGGCAACGCAAGCGTTGACGGACGAAGTATCCATACCGAGTATAATCATTTGACACCTCCGACAAATTCTATGTCAATCTCTCTGCAATCTTCGGACACATCGGGTTTTTTTGATATTTTCACACAGTAGTGCGGCATATCAAATGCATCCGGTGTTATCGACGCCCATTCCACAACGCACACACCGTCCTGATTGAGATAATCCTCCCAGCCGATGTCGTACAAGTCATCTGATGATTCGAGCCTGTACACGTCAAAATGAAACAGCGGCAACCATCCGCTGCGATATTCGTTCACTATGGTGAATGTGGGGCTGACAACCCTCTCGCTCGCGCCCAGGCCGTGTGCGAGTCCGCCCGTGAAAGCGGTTTTGCCTGCGCCCAGGTCGCCGTCGAGCGTTATCACGTCGCCGTTATTCAGTTTTTGCGCAAATTCACACGCCGCATTAAATGTCTCTTCGGCGCTGTTTGTGATAATTTTCATATTGTTCCTCTTTATAAATGGTGTTTATATAATAAACTTTGTAAGCAAGGTGCATCATAGACTGCGATTGAATCCCACCACCGCCTTATTCATCAAATAACATTTTTTACAAAATATTATTTGATGGGAGGTTCCCCTCCCTTTAGGCAAGGGAGGCGTTAGGCAAGCGTACACACCGCCTGGGCACTTATGCCCTCCTGTCTGCCCTCAAATCCGAGCTTTTCCGTAGTGGTTGCCTTGATGTTCACGCGGTCGGCTTCAACTCCGAGCACCTCGGCAATGTTTTGCCTCATATGCTCTATATGCGGCGCAAGCTTGGGGCGCTGAGCGCAGATTATCGCGTCTATGTTGTTCACGGTGAAGCCCTTTTTGCGGATAAGGTTATCCACATTTTTAAGCAAAATCATGCTGCTTATCCCCTTGTAGGAATCGTCCGTATCGGGAAAGTGCCTGCCGATGTCGCCGAGCGCCGCCGCGCCGAGCAATGCGTCCATTATTGCATGGACAAGCACATCTGCGTCGGAATGACCGAGCAGGCCGAGCGTGTGTTCAATTTTCACTCCGCCGAGTATCAGCGGTCTGCCCTCTGTGAGAGCGTGTACATCATATCCTATGCCTATTCTCATAAATTACTCTCCAATAACCCCTGCATGACATACAAATCCGCCGGGGATGTAATTTTTATGTTTTCGTATTTTCCCTCTACTATGGCGACCTTAACGCCGCATTTTTCGGCAAGCATACAGTCGTCCGTTGCGTCTATGCCCTCGCGCGCCGCTCTGCCGTGACAGTCGATTATCAGTTGTTTTTCAAACACCTGCGGAGTTTGAATCTGCCACAGACGGCTCCTGTCCACGGTTTGGGTTATGTATCTGCCGTCGTCGGAATATTTTATAGTGTCCTTGACCCTCACTCCGACAGCCGCCGCGCCGCTCTCTGTTGCTGCGGCGACGGATTTTTCAAGCGTATCGCCGTCTATAAGCGGACGTGCACCGTCGTGAATCATCACATACTCGCAGTCGTCCGCCAATTGGGCAAGCCCGTTTGCAACGGATTCGCGCCGCGTTGCGCCGCCCTCGGTGATTACCCTTACTTTGTCAAAGCCGTAGCTTGTGCATATGCGCCTGCAAAGCGGTATATAGTCGCTTTGGGTCACCAAAACTATTGAATCGACATAATCGCAGTCGCAGAATTTTTGCAGAGTGTAGGCAATAATCGGCTTGTCGAACACGGGCAAAAACTGCTTTGGGCAATCCGTACCCATGCGCGCGCCGCTTCCTGCCGCCACTATAACCGCGCTTATCTTCGGTTTGGGTTGTCTCTTCTGCCTTGAAAACAAATTAACACACCTCAGATATCCATGAATTTGTCTGTCTCTTTAATCATATCTTCTTTGTTGCACACAGTATCAAAACGCACCTTCTTTGTCTTGAGCTGCGCAAGAGATGACGGTATCTCCATGCCGGAGAGTTCCGACAGCTTATCGAGAAGTTCAAATTCATCCAAGCCCTTGCACGAATCCTCGCCGGCAATGGCTTTTATAACGCTCTCGTTAAATTTAAACGGATTTGCCGTGGAGGCAATTACAGTCTTGGTGTCGTCTCCCGTTGCCGCTCTGTATTTGCCGTACACATCTATGGCAACCGCGGTGTGAGTATCGGGAGTGTAGCCGAATTCCTTGTTTGTGCGCGTAATCGCCGCCTTTGTTTCGCCGTCGTCGCAGCAGTCGGCATAGAACAGCTCTTTGATCTGTGCTTTGATTGCATCGTTAACTTCGTATCTGCCTGTCTCGGAGAGTTGTTTCATATATTCCGCAACAAGCTTGTCGTCTCCGCCCGATATGTGGTAAAGAAGTCTCTCCAAGTTGCTCGAGATGAGTATATCCATGGACGGAGAAATGGTAGTGTAGAATTTTCTGTTTCTGTCATATACGCCTGTTCTTATAAACTCCGTGAGCACATTGTTGCTGTTGGAGGCGCAGATAAGCTTATTCACCGGCAGACCCATGATTTTTGCATAATAAGCGGCAAGAATGTTGCCGAAATTGCCCGTGGGCACGGTGATGTTGATTTTGTCGCCGAGTTTTATATCGCCGCTCGCGAGCATATCGCAGTATGCGGAGAAGTAATATACAATCTGCGGCGCAAGTCTGCCCCAATTGATTGAGTTGGCACTGGAGAACATGAGTCCGTGGTTTGCGAGTTTTTGCTTGTATTCCTCATTGGTAAATATCTTTTTAACGCCGGTCTGTGCATCATCAAAATTTCCGTTGACGGCAACCACGCCGACGTTAGCCCCCTCCTGGGTGGCCATTTGCAGCTGCTGAATCTTGGATACGCCGTGATTTGGGTAGAAAACCATTATGCCCGTCCCCTCAACATCGCGGAAGCCCTCGAGCGCAGCTTTGCCTGTATCGCCCGATGTGGCAACAAGGATGATGACCTTCTTGTCCTCGCCCGTCTTTTTTATAGCCTTTGTGAGGAAATGCGGCAGTATCTGCAGAGCCATATCCTTGAAAGCGCAGGTCGGGCCGTGCCAAAGCTCAAGAATATAGCGATTGTCAAGCTTATGCACGGGGGCGATTTTCTCCGACGAAAATTTGTCGCTTGAATACGCGCCGTCTGCGCAGTCGGCAAGTTCCTCCGCCGTGTAGTCCGTCAGAAAGAGTCCCAGGATTTTTGCGGCTCTCTCCTTATACGAAAGGCTTTTGAGCGAATCTATAAAATCCACAGTCACGGTCGGCACCGTCTCGGGAACATAGAGTCCGCCGTCAACGGCAATGCCTGTTTTTATGGCATATGCGGAATCGAATTTTTTTGATTTGTCTCTTGTGCTGTTGTATTTCATCATGGTCTCCTTGTCCGCCGCAGATTGAATGTGCGGCAAATTGATATACACATAAATATTCTATTCTATTTTAATACAAATATCGCTTGTTGTAAAGGGTTAAACGAAAAAAAGATTAAAAAGAATTTTGAATTGCAAAAAATCAGGTGTCGCTGTAAAAAAGCGCCACCTGATTTTAATTGCCGAGAAGCATAATTATAAATTTGTATCCTGACTTTTTGATACAAGTTCAGCCACGCAAACACCAAAGGGTTCGAAATGATGTATATCTCCGTACAACACATTTGATATCTTATTATTATCGTTTATATTCAAATTGGTGATTATATGCTTTCAGTCATTACGCAGTAATTTTTATCTCCAAAATGCTGTGTAACACACAGCTTGGGCGATGCGGAAACAATTATACGCAATTTCGTTTTGTTTATGCTCGCCATTCGGTAAACAAATCACATCCGTATGCAACTTAGCAGTTCAATATGAATAGAATCTGAATCATTTGTTATCAAAAAGTTCTTAAGATTATTTTTGAACCTCCTCCAAAAACCAACTGTAAATCAATTCCCAAGCTTCGGGTATAGCTTCATGTCCATAATCAGGATAGATAAGCACATCCTTTTTGCATCTCATTTTATTAAATGCCGCAAATTGTGTTGACGGGGGGCAAACATCATCCATAAGTCCGGTAATCATTTTAACGGAACCCTTTATGCGTGGTGCAAGATTTTGTATATCTATGTACCCGAGTTTTGTAAAAATCTCATTTTCTCTTTCGTGCCTCGGGTCAAAGTTACGAAAATAGTCCTTCAATTCTGAATATGCACGCTCTGCCATATCCATCTCCCAAACTCGCTTGTAATCAGATAAAAACGGGTACATACAAACCGCAAATTTAATTCTCGGCTCAAGCGACGCACAGGCAATCGTCAAAGCTCCGCCTTGACTTCCGCCGTAGGCGCATACTTTATCTTCATCAACATCATCCATGTTCATTATAATTTTTGCAAGTTCGGCAGTATCAAGAAAAATGTCTCTAAAAAGAAGCATCTTCGGGTCATCATTATCAAGTCCGCGTATAATATGACCTTTAAATGTATTTCCCATATGTCCGCCGACATCCTGCGATTTTCCGGATTGACCGCGGCAGTCAAGTGATGCAACAATAAATCCGCTTGCAGCGTAAGCGAGATATTCGCCCCAACCCGAGCTCTTTGATGAATAGCCATGGAAACTAAGGACTGCGGGGATTTTGCCATTTATATTTTTAGGCTTTAGGAGTTTTGCGTAAACTCTTGCGCCATGGACACCTGTAAAATACATATCATAACAATCGGCAATAGGTGATTGAAATTCTGCCGGTGTTATTTCGACTTCAGGAGCAATCGCCTCCATTTCTGCAATAGATTCAGCCCAATATTTATCATAATCCTCGGGCTTTGGATTTGTGCCTCTGTATCTTTTTAACTCATCAAGAGGCATATCAATTAATGGCATGTAAACTCTCTCCTTTATTCATAATCTTTTAGTTAACATTAAAAATCTGATGAATCAGATTAAAAGCGATTTTTAGCTGATGATTCATTTTGCGGTTTTTGCAATTATTGGTGTAACTTTGCGTAATAAAACATCAATTTATTTTAAAATTATTTATCTTAGCCTTTTTGCAACTGTTTGTGAAAGCTGAGCGGCTTTTTCTTCCAAGGCTATTTTTTTCAGCAATTCTTTTGCATATTTTTTACACTTGTCCATTACTATCTCCTTTTGCTATTAAAAACAATATTTGTCACTCCACAATATCGGAATTTCTTAGGCTGTTGCGGTTCCGTAATATTCAAATTTTATAACAAATCGCCTCCATATCTCACATTTATTTACAATATCTATTCGTCGTTAAGATTTACAAACCATATTTCGCGCAAATATTTTTTCGGGGTATAACCGGTATAATTCTTAAACTGCTTTGAAAAATATTTATAATTATGATAGCCTACCATCTCACAAACCTGAACTATTTTATATTTGCCCGTCTTAAGCAAATCTATTGCGTGAGTCATGCGCACTGCAAAAAGATAATCCGAAAAATTCTGTCCCGTGTGGCTCTTAAAATAGCGTGACACATATACCGAGTGGAGATACACCTTGTTCGCCACGGATTCGAGTGTGATATCCTTTGAGAAATTCTTGTTGATGTAATCCTTAATCCTTTTTATAAGCACATCATCATTCTCGTTGAAGTTGCGCACGGCGGAGCAGAGCGTATTAAATGCCGACACCACGTCGCCCGCGGCACATGCTTCGTCAAAATCGTTCTCAAACTCAAAGCAGCTGTTTTCATAAAGAAACCTCACCAGCTCGCGCAGATTTGTCTCGTCAAGCCCGCTGCGCAGCTGAGAGAACAGCTTGTCCGCATTGTCCACCATGCCGAGGTTGAGATAAGAATTCATCAGTTTGAAAATCTGCACCTTAATTGTATCGTCAAGCTCCTCATAGTGGCGCATATTCTCGACGGAATAGCTGTGCATGGCGTCTATGCCCTTTGCACGGAAAACGGATTTGAAAGAAATGCTCACGCCGAAAGCCGCCTCTACCCACTCGTCAAAATTCTTTGCGACCGATTCAAACGAATTGTCGGGCAGGATGACTATGTGCATATCGTCGCCGATATCCGTCTCGTAAAGCACACCTTTACTTGTAGCAAAGAAATTGTGTACCACATTCTCCGCGCCGTCTCTGCCGTAGGTGTATTTATCAAAAAATCCGAGCGGATATTCTATCTTGCATATATAGGCATACACTTCGTCACAGTCAAAGTCGAATTTCAGCTTTGCAAATTCGTTGTGTATATCCGCCGTGCTGCCGATAGTGCCGACGGTGAGGTCGAGGAAGAATTTTGAGCGCATATCCGCTATCATCTCGTCATAAAACCCGATTTTACAGCTGAGCTCGCGGTCTCTTTCTATTCTCTCCACAGCTGAATTAACAGCAGCAATTATATCAGAATTTGACACGGGCTTGAGCAGATAATCAACCACATTGTATTCCATAGCCTCTTTGGCGTATTCAAACTTTTTGTAGCCGCTTAGGATTATCATCTTTATGTTCGGGTGCGCCTGTGACACATATTTGGCAAGCTGCAAACCCGAAACGTCGTCCATGCATATGTCGGTTATGATTATGTCGGCAGTGTTGTTCTCCAGATAGCGTATAACCTGTGCTCCGTCCGAGAATGTGCCTCCGACGGTAATGTTGTTGCAGCGTTTTTCAATATATTTGCGTATACCATCGCTTATGATTTTTTCATCGTCTACTATAAGTAATGAATACAATTAGAACATCCCTTTCATCCAACAGCAGGTTGATTATTTGTACATCTTGTCGTAATTATTGTATGAATCTTTGGTAGCATTATCAACATTTACTTCTCTCAGCCGATTGCGGATTTTATCAAATTCGCTATCAAATGTCTGAGTCGGACAGGTTATGCATTTAGATATAATCTCTGTTTTCAACATATATCTGTATGTGGAATCCGTAATCTGCAGCGTACTGGGAATCATTTCACGTAATGTCCAGCCGTCACGCATACTGTTTTTGTAGCACTGCATATACAATTGGGGGTCAACCGTTGCATTTGCATTAAATGCAAGTATCTTTTCCTTGGCCGTAGTATATTTGCCGTTAACAATAATTCCTGTATCAAAACCAATTGTGTACCAATGTGTAAGTTTTGAGGTATCGTCCGATATTATACGTGGAATTCCGTCGGAATCCATTTTGTAATTAACGCCTTCAAAACCATATTGCAGTACACGCATGACATCCGGATTACACATCCACTCAAGATATCGTACGGCGTCCTCGGGATATTTGCAAGTTGACGAAACCGCTATGTATATTCCGGCATCACTGTAAATACATTTTGGATGTTTGCCATTCGAATCTGTCCATGTGTCAACCGCCTCCAGCCGCGCCTCGGGAAGATTCTGCAGCAATTGTTCATACACGCCGCCTGACTGCAACGGTCTTCCAAGGTCATCGCAAAAAAAGCCAACATATCCTTTTGCAATATCCGACTCGACCTTTTTTCTATCCTTATCATATTCAAAATAAGGCGATAACAACCCTTCATTAAAAAGCTTGTTCATAAAGCGAAGACCTTCACGATATCCGGGGTTATCAATATGGTTGGCACAATTCATGTCACGCTCATTGAAATCAGTATCCATAAACGAATATATTAAATCCAAAAAATTGCTTGTGTTTGCAGAAACGCCATACGGAATGTTGTTTACGCCGTTGTTGCCGGGGTCGTATTTTTGAAAAGCCCTCAACATAGCGTAAAACTCATCTGTATTCGTCGGTGCCTGCATTCCGAGCCTATCAAGCCAATCAGTGCGCACAAGCTGCGCTTGCCTGCCTTTTATAAGCCTCTTTGCAGGAATTATAAATTGATTATCGTTAATTTTGCCAAGCTCAAGCAATTCTTCTCCTATAAAATCATACAACGGGCTGTCGGAAGATATATATTCGGATAAATCAACCGTATCTCCCGAAATAAAATAATTGTACATTCCATCATATGAGTACGAAAAAAATATATCGGGTGCATCACCTGACGAGATAAGTACGCTCAGTTCATTTTGCGAATCACGCACAATTGGTACAAACTGCACGTCTATATTGTTTTTTTTGCCGAATTCTGAGCAAATCCAGTTTGTTACAGCATTATCGGTAACTGTTCCGGCACCCTCGGGAACATCACCCCTGTCATAAATCTCAACTTTTAGAGTATGTATCGGTTCAGGGGAAATGGTGTCATGAGTGCAACCGCATAAAATTATCAGAATTAACAAAGCGCAAATTTTTTTCATTTCGTTTCTCCGTAAATCACATATATAATATTTTATATCAAATCAGCGAAAATTTTAAGTGATAAATATTTAACTTTTGTACTACAATTAAATACAAATTAAAATAATTTCATTGTGGTACAGAAATTATATTAA
>CAJLYL010000011.1 GCA_905210855.1 uncultured Clostridia bacterium | reverse complement strand
ATGACGAGCACGGCTGGGACGACAACGGCGTGTTCAACTTTGAGGGCGGCTGCTATGCAAAGGTTATCAACCTTGACAAGGATTCCGAGCCGGATATCTACAACGCAATCCGCCGCGACGCACTCCTTGAGAATGTTACACTCGACAAGGACGGCAAAATTGATTTCAACGATAAGAGCGTTACGGAGAACACCCGTGTATCTTATCCGATAGACCACATAGAGAAAATCGTGCGCCCCGTATCTGCGGCTCCCGATGCAAAGAATGTTATCTTCCTTTCGGCAGACGCATTCGGCGTGCTTCCTCCGGTATCTGTCCTTACGCCGGAGCAGACTCAGTACTATTTCCTGTCGGGCTTCACGGCAAAGCTTGCCGGCACAGAGCGCGGCATAACCGAGCCTACGCCCACATTCTCGGCTTGCTTCGGTCAGGCATTCCTGGAGCTTCACCCCACAAAGTATGCCGAGGAGCTTGTTAAGAAGATGCAAAAGAGCGGCGCTAAGGCGTACCTCGTAAACACAGGCTGGAACGGCACCGGCAAGAGAATATCCATCCGCGATACCAGAGGTATCATTGACGCTATTCTCAACGGCGACATTGCAAACGCTCCCACAAAGAAGATTCCTTACTTCAACTTTGAAGTACCGACAGAGCTTCCGGGCGTTGACAAAAACATTCTCGACCCCAGAGACACCTATGCAAATGCAGCTGAGTGGGAGGAGAAGGCTAAAGACCTCGCAGGCAGATTCATCAAGAACTTTGCCAAGTATGAGGGCAACGAAGCAGGTAAGGCGCTCGTCTCAGCAGGCCCCGAACTTTAATATCGGGTTGTAAAAATACGCACTGACTGCGCCAACCTCACCGCTCGGCGCAGCTGATTACCGCGAAAGTCTTCTCCTTGAGGAGAAGCTGTCACGGAGTGACTGATGAGGTGTAGCTCGCAGAGCGAGCGTAAATGACGATACTTTGAAGTGCCGCATTTTGCGGCACTTCGTTTTTTCGGAGGGAAACTGCAATGAAATACAAAACCGTAATTTTCGATATGGACGGCACCGTGCTCAACACCCTGGACGACCTGGCGGCGAGCACAAATTTTGCACTGACAAAAAACGCCCTGCCGCCGCGAACCGCCGCCGAGGTGAGGGCATTTGTCGGCAACGGCATACGAAAGCTCATTGAGCGCGCGGTGCCCCAAGGAACAGGCACAGAAAAAACTGATTCCGTGTTTGCCGATTTCAAGGCACACTATGCCGGCCACTGCGCCGAGAAAACCGCGCCGTATGACGGCATATGCGACATCATAGCCACCCTCAAAAAAAGCGGAGTAAAAACCGCCGTGGTGTCAAACAAGGCGGATTTTGCCGTGCAGTCGCTGTGCAAAGTATATTTTGATGGGGTGTTCGACTACGCCGTGGGCGAGAAAGCAGGTGTGCGCACCAAGCCGTGCCCCGATTCCGTGCTGGAGACCATGCGCGCTCTCGAATCCGACGCGGACGCGACGGTGTACGTGGGCGACTCCGAGGTGGATATCCAAACCGCAAAAAATGCTTGCATACCCTGTGTTTCCGTTGACTGGGGTTTCAAGGATAAGGATTTCTTAATAGACAGCGGCGCAGCCGTCATTGCTGAAAATACTGACGAACTTTTGTGCATTTTGTCAAAAATGCTCGCGCTTTGATGTGTATTATGGAAAATTTGCAGAAAATTTTCATACATTATTGACAAACCGCCGCTTTGGTGGTATCATATCACTATAATCGTTAGAAAGGATGTGCAAAAGATGTATTCATGCGTTGCCGGTAATCAGTTTTTCTCAGGCGCAGAGTCTTTTGCTGCGTCTGATTTCTGTGCAGATTCAAATAATGCTTGCGCTGTTTTCGGTACTGCTGTCGCAGTACCTTTTTTTGTGCTTGCATCTGTCATTATATCTGCTGTCATTAGCTTTATATCTGTGCTCGGACTAATTTCTGTCATTATTATTGCGCTGCTTGCGCACAGAGTCTATAAAGGTAAAATCGGTTGCTGATGACTTAAGAGGATTCTCGGACGGCTTTGCTTTTATAGGCAGAGCCGTTTTTTGATATAATTGATTATTAACCGCTTGAAGAAAGGGAGTGAATGCAGATGGATATCATAGATTTTCACACGCATATTTATCCGCAAAAAATTTCGCAAAGGGCAGTTCGCAGCGTAGGTGAATTCTACAACCTGCACATGGATTGCGACGGCACTGCGGCGGCGCTGCTCAAGCTCGGCGCCAAGTGCGGAGTAAAGGGATATGTGGTGTGCTCCGTCGCGGTGGATGAAAATCACGTTGACGCGATAAACGACTACATATTGTCCGAGTGCGGAGAGCACAGCGAGTTTTACGGCTTCGGCACAATGCACGTTGACTATGAAAACAAAACGGACGAGCTGGAGAGGATTTTTTCGCTAAATCTGTACGGGCTGAAAATCCACCCCGACACTCAGAGGTTTAATATGGATGATGAGAGGATGTTTCCGGTCTATGATTATCTGTCGCAGACTCACAAACCGATACTCATACACTGCGGAGACTACCGCTACGATTACTCCCACCCAAAGCGGCTGGTAAGGGTTCTGGACAATTTTCCGAATCTTACGGTGGTTGCGGCGCACTTCGGCGGCTGGTCGATATTTGACCTGGCGCTGGAGTATCTGGAGAAAAAGAACTGCTATCTCGATACGTCAAGCTCCATTGCCATGATAGGCGAGCGCAGGGCGCAGGAGCTGATAAGGCTTTACGGTGCGGATAGAATCGTGTTCGGCACGGATTTCCCCATGTGGCGGACAGAGGACGAGCTGGCGCATTTTGAAAAAATGAGTCTTAGCGGCGAGGAGAGAGAACTCATTTTCCACGCGAATGCGGAGAGAATACTGGGGACAGACGCGTGACGACCGTTTAGCCGGAGGATAATCTGCCAAGAGGCGAGCGGTATATGCTGTGTATCTGAGAGAGCCATAGCGAATGCGTGTCGAGCAGATACACAGCATATACCAAGAGACGGCGCACTATTTCGTGAAACAATAAATTTGAAAGGTTGATGAACATGACCAATATAGACATTGCTGACATTACACTGAGGCAGGACGCGGCAGACGGCAGCGGCTTCAGCTTCAAGGAAAGGATAGACGTAGCAAAGCAGCTTGACAGACTGAACATTAATGTTATAGAGACGGCGCCGATAACCCACGGCAAGACGGATATCCTCTATTTGCACACCATAGCGCCGATTGTGAAAAACAGCGTTATATCATGTCCCGTGTCACTCACGGAGGAATCTGTGGAGATGACCTATGACGCCATAAAAAACGCGGCGAAGCCGAGATTGCATATCCCCGTGCCGGTGTCTGCGGTGCAGATGGAGTATATGTGCCACAAAAAGCCCGATAAGATGATTGAGCTTATAGAATCGCTCACCAAAAAGGCGGCGTCACTTTGCGGCGATGTGGAGGTGTCCATGCTCGACGCCACCAGAGCCGATGAGGAATTTCTGCACAGAGCGATAGAAACGGCGATAAGCTGCGGCGCGTCCGTCATTACGGTGTGCGATTCCGCCGGAACAATGCTGCCGGCAGAGTTTGAGGATTTTCTCACCAAGCTGCGAAAAAGTGTGCCGCAGCTTGACGGCGTGACGCTCTCCGTGGAGTGCTCCGATGAACTCGGCATGGGTACTGCGTGCGCGGTGTCGTGCATAGGCGCAGGCGTTGCGCAGATAAAGACCACCATGGTGTCCGATGTGTGTCCTACGCTCATGTCCGTGGCAAAGACGTTTAAGGCAAAGTCGGATTCCCTCGGCATAAGGACGAGCATCAACATGACGGTGCTTGAAAATTCGGTAAAGCAGATGAACCTCGGCGGCGATGGCGCGCAGATGACGTCATTCGGCGAAAACGGGGCTGTGCCGGAGGAGGATTTTTCGCTCTCTGCGGCAGACGATATAAACACCGTGAGGGTGGTAGTCGAAAAAATGGGTTACGAGCTTTCGGACGACGACCTCAAGCGCGTACACGACGGGATAGTCTCTGTCGGCGGCAAAAAGAAAATCGGCGCCAAGGAGCTTGACGCTATCATAGCCAGCGTGGCGATGCAGGTTGCGCCGACATACCGCCTCAAAAGCTATGTCATGAACAACGGCAACATCATCACTCCCACGGCGCAGATAGAACTGGAGACAGCCGGCGAGATAAAACACGGCTTCTGCATAGGCGACGGACCGGTTGACGCGGCTTTCCTGGCGATAGAGCAGATAACGGGTCATCACTACGAGCTGGACGATTTTCAGATTCGCGCGGTGACGGAGGGCAGAGAGGCTCTCGGCGAGAGCATAGTAAAACTGCGCTCCGACGGCAAGCTCTTCTCCGGCAGAGGAATTTCCACCGATATCGTCGGCGCGAGCATAAATGCATATATAAACGCTCTTAACAAGATTTGCTTTGAAGAGAGCGAAAACTGATAGAAACGGAGGCAAAATTGCATGAAATTATCTTTTTCCACCAACAGATGGAACGGAATTAAACTTGCCGAGTTTTTCGAGATGGCAAGGCGGTACAAATTTAACGGAATTGAGATACATAATGTTGAAGAAATCATTGACGAAAACATTCCTTCGGTGTATCATAAGCTTATGGAATACAATCTCGGTATTTCGTGTATAGATGTTGTCTCCGATGTGGCGGCCGACCCGGCTGCGGCGCAGGAGGAATTTAAAAAATGCGCCGAGGTTTGCGCGGCGCTCCGCGTGCCCTATGTCAGGGTCAAGGCGCTTTGCGGCGACGGCGAGAGGGAGTTTATCGACAGTGTACTGCCGCAGGCAGAGGAGAATAACATTGTGATACTTGTTGAGACGGTAGGCAAATATGCCGACACCTCGGCGCTCATAGAGCTGCTAAACAGCTATGCGAGCGACAATCTTGCGGCGCTGTGGGATTTGCACTACCCTTACAGAGTGTGCGGCGAGTCCCCCGAGACCACGGTCAAGAACCTGGGCGCGTACATCAGGCATATCCACATAAAGGACTCCGAGAGCAGCGAGACTCACAGCCTGGTGGGCGAGGGCACTCTGCCGATAGATGAATTTACGGACGCGCTCCGCTCCATAAATTACGACGGATTCGTCTCCATAGAGTGGGACCCGAACTGGTTTGAGGAGATAAGCGACCCGGACATTATCTTTCCGCACTTTGTAAGCTTTATGTCGCGTTACAATGATGTGTCGCGCAAGAAAACCACATTTTACGAAAACAAGGCCGGCACAGGTAAGTTTGTGTGGAAAAAGGACACACTTATAGATGTGACCTTCTCTCAGGTGCTCGACAAGATGGCGGAGGAATTTCCCGATCAGTACGCGTTTAAGTACACCACACTGGATTACACCAGAACTTACTCGGAATTCCGCGACGATGTGGACGACTTTGCGCGCAGCCTCATAGCGATGGGCGTGAGAGCCGGCAGCCATGTTGCCGTTTGGGCGACGAATGTGCCGCAGTGGTACATCGCCTTTTGGGCGACGGTGAAGATAGGCGCGGTGCTCGTCACCATGAACACGGCGTACAAGATTCACGAGGCGGAATATCTGCTCCGCCAGTCGGATGCTCACACCCTCATCACCATAGAGGGCTACCGCGATTCCAATTACAGCGAGATTATTGCAGAGCTCTGCCCGGAGCTTGAGAGCACGCCCGAGGGCGCGCAGCTCCATGCAAAGCGTCTGCCGTTTCTCAGAAACGTGGTTACGGTGGGCTATAAGCAAAAGGGCGCAATGACCTGGGACGCGGCGCTTGCAAAAGGAAAATCCGTCCCTCTTGCCGAGGTGAAACGCCTGGCGGCAAAGGTCAATGTCAACGATGTGTGCAATATGCAGTATACCTCGGGCACAACGGGCTTCCCAAAGGGAGTAATGCTCACTCACTACAATGTTGTGAACAACGGCAAGTGCATCGGCGACAGGATGGATTTGTCCACTGCCGACAGAATGATGATTCAGGTGCCCATGTTCCATTGCTTCGGCATGGTGCTCGCCATGACGGCGGCAATGACCCACGGCGGTACGCTCTATCCGCTGCCGTACTTCACTCCCAAGCCGGCGCTCGCCTGTGTAAATCAGGAGAAGATAACCTGCTTCCACGGTGTTCCGACAATGTTTATCGCAATGCTGGAGCATCCCGATTTTGCAAAGACGGATTTCTCATATATGCGCACGGGTATCATGGCAGGCTCGCCGTGCCCCATATCGGTTATGCAGCGCGTTGTTGACGAGATGAACATGAAGGAGATAACCATAGTCTACGGGCAGACCGAGGCGTCGCCCGGCTGCACCATGAGCAGTACCGACGACTCCATAGAGACGCGCGTTTCCACGGTGGGCAGGGCACTGCCGGAGATAGAGTGCAAGATTGTCGATCCCGAGACGGGTCTCGATTGCCCCGACAATGTGACGGGCGAGTTTGTGGCACGCGGCTACAACATAATGAAAGGTTACTACAAGATGCCCAAGGCAACTGCGGCGGCGATAGACGCCGATGGCTGGCTGCATACGGGAGATTTGGCGCTGCGCACTCCCGATGGCAACTACAAGATAACCGGCAGGCTCAAGGATATGATTATCCGCGGCGGCGAAAATATCTACCCCAAGGAGATTGAGGAATTCATCTACACTCACGACAAGGTAAAGGATGTTCAGGTCATAGGCGTGCCGGACGAGCAGTACGGCGAGGAGATAATGGCTTGCATTATCCTCAAGGACGGCGAGAGCATGACTGCGGACGAGATGAAGCAATATATCCGCGACCGCATGGCAAAGCACAAAGTTCCAAAGTATATAGATTTTGTTGACAGCTTCCCGATGAATGTTGCCGGCAAGATTCTAAAATATAAAATGCGTGAAGACGCAATAGAAAAGCTTAAAATCAAAAAGGTTGACGGCATAGTCACCGAAGATTAGGAGGAAAATATCATGGAGATTTCAATCACAAAAACAACAAATCCGAAGCCGATTCCAAAAGAGGTGAAAGGTTTCGGTCAGCTGTTCACCGACCATATGTTCGTTATGGATTTTGACAAAGGCACAGGCTGGCACGATGCGAGAATAGTACCCTTCGACAACATTACGCTTCATCCGGCGGCAACCGTTTTCCACTACGGCGCAGAGGTTTTTGAGGGACTCAAGGCATACCGCAGGGCAGACGGCAAGGTTCAGCTTTTCCGCCCCTATGAGAACGCCAGGAGGATTAATAATTCCGCTGAGAGAATAAGACTTCCGCAGATAGATGAGGATTTCTTTGTAAAAGCAATCGAAACCCTGGTTAAGCTTGACGAAGCGTGGGTTCCCAAGAACTTCGGCGAGTCGCTCTACATCAGACCGTTCCTTTTCGGCGCGGACGAGACGCTGGGCGTTCACTCCATAAAGAAAGCCTGCTTTATGATAATCCTCTCCCCGAGCGGCAGCTACTATGCCGAGGGCATTAATCCGGTTAAGATTATGATAGAGAAAGACGACGTCCGCGCGGTTGTGGGCGGCACAGGCTATGCAAAATGCGGCGGCAACTATGCGGCGGCAAACAGAGCCGGCGAGAACGCCGAGGAAAAGGGTTACACCCAGGTGCTCTGGCTCGACGGTGTTCACAGAAAGTACATCGAGGAAGTCGGCGCAATGAATGTTATGTTCAAGATAAACGGCGAGATTGTCACACCTATGCTCACAGGCTCCATTCTGCCCGGTATCACGCGCAAATCGTGCATAGAGGTGCTCAAATCCAAAGGCTACAAGGTGTCCGAGAGACTCATCAGCGTTGACGAACTGGTAGAGGCTATGGAAAACGGCACTCTGGAGGAAGCATGGGGCTGCGGTACGGCGGCTGTTGTGTCGCCTATCGGTCAGCTGTACTACAACGGCAAGGAGTATGTCATCAATGACAACAAAATCGGCGCCGTTACTCAGCAGTTGTTTGACCTGCTCACAGGCATCCAGTGGGGCAAGGTTAAGGACGAGTACGGATGGACTGTTGAGTTATGAGAAAAAGAGTTACCGTAATTGCCGGACACTACGGCAGCGGCAAGACAAACATTGCCGTCAACTATGCGCTTGCCCTCGCAGCCGAGGGCAAGGCGGTGTCCGTTGCGGATTTGGATATAGTCAATCCGTATTTCCGCAGCAAGGATTCCGCGCGCGTTTTGAGTGAAAACGGGATAAAGCTCATATCCTCGCCGTATGCAAATTCCAATGTGGACACCCCGGCTCTGCCGGCGGACGCATACTCGATAACGGACGACAAATCACGCTTCGCCGTTGTGGATGTGGGCGGAGACGACCGCGGCGCGCTGGCACTCGGCAGATACGCTCCGTCCATAGTCGGGGAGAACGACTACGAAATGCTGCTTGTGATAAACAAGTTTCGCCCCCTCACGAGGGACGCGGCATCTGTCATGGAGATTAAGGCTGAGATAGAGCAGTCGTGCGGCATTGCCTTCACCGGTATTGTGAACAACTCCAACCTCGGCGCGGAGACGACCGCGGATGATGTGCTCGGTTCGCTCGATTATGCCGACGAGGTGGCTGCAGCGGCTAATATCCCGATAAGGCTGACAACCGTTGACGAAAGAATATTTCATGAACTTGACGGAAAAATAGAAAATCTAATGCCGCTTTGCCTTTATGTGCAGCAAAGCTGGCAGAAACAGGAGGAAAACAATGGCTAAAGTTACATTTGACGAAAACACCTGCAAGGGCTGCGGACTATGCGTGGGCGCTTGTCCCAAGGGCATTGTAAAGCTCAAGGACGAGCTCAACGCAAAGGGTTACCACCCGGCAGGCGTAACAGAGATGGACAAGTGCATAGGGTGTGCATTCTGCGCAACCATTTGTCCCGACTGCGTAATCACTGTAGAAAGATAAGGGAGGTATACATAAATGTCAGAAAAAGTATTGATGAAAGGCAACGAAGCCATGGCTGAGGCTGCCATAATGGCAGGCTGTCACCATTACTTCGGCTACCCCATAACCCCTCAGACAGAGGTGGCGGCATACATGGCAAAGAGAATGCCGAAGATCGACGGCGGAGTTTTTCTCCAGGCAGAGTCGGAGATAGCGGCGATTAACATGGTAATCGGCGTGGCGTCCACCGGCAAAAGGGTCATGACATCATCGTCAAGCCCCGGAATATCGCTCAAGAGCGAAGGTCTCTCTTACCTTGCCGGCTGTGATCTGCCGGCACTGGTCATAAATGTTCAGCGCGGCGGCCCGGGTCTCGGCGGCATACAGCCTTCGCAGTCCGATTATTTTCACGCAACTCGCGGTGCGGGTCACGGCGACTTTCACATGATAGTGCTCGCCCCCGACTCTGTTCAGGAAATGGTAAGCTTGACTTTTAAGGGATTCGATCTCGGTGACAAATACAGAATGACGACAATGATTCTTGCGGACGGCACAATGGGTCAGATGATGGAGCCTGTTTCGCTCGATATGGGAGAAGTGAAGAAATACGACAAGCCATGGGCACTCACAGGCACACACGGAGAGAGAAAACCGAATATAGTAAATTCGCTTTTCCTAAAGCCGGATGAACTTGAAGTATACAATTTTGAAAGATACAAAAAATACGCCCTCGTAGAGGAAAACGAGGTTATGTATGAAGAATATATGATGGACGACGCGGAGATCTGCATAGTCGCATTCGGTGTGGCTGCCAGAGTGTCGCAGAACGCCATCGACGAGGCAAGAAAACAGGGCATCAAGGTCGGTATGATAAGACCGATTACCTTGTGGCCGTTCCCGAAAAAAGTGCTCAATGCCGCTGCGGACAAGGTAAAGGCGTTTGTGTCGGTAGAGCTGAACATGGGACAGATGATAGAGGATATAGAACTTGCCACAAGGTGCAAGAAACCCGTCCTCCTGTGCAACAGGGTCGGCGGCATGATTCCCACCACGGAAAATGTGCTTGACAAAATTCATGAGGCAAATAAAATCGGAGGTGCAAACTAATGGTAGTATTTGAAAAAACAAAAGCATTGACGGACGCACCGCTGCACTATTGCCCCGGCTGCACCCACGGCATAATTCACCGTCTTGTGGCGGAGTGCATGGATGAACTCGGCGTTACCGACAGGACAATCGGTGTTGCATCGGTAGGCTGCAGCGTGTTTGCATACAATTACTTCAACTGTGACATGGTTCAGGCGGCTCACGGCAGAGCTCCGGCAGTTGCAACGGGCGTTAAGCGTTCGGACGGCAACAACATTGTATTCACATATCAGGGCGACGGCGACCTCGCCGCAATCGGCACCGCAGAGACTGTTCACTCTGCCGCAAGGGGAGAGAACATCACCGTTATCTTCGTGAACAACGCAATCTATGGCATGACGGGCGGTCAGATGGCACCGACCACACTGCCTAACCAGGTTACACAGACCTCGCCCTACGGCAGAGATGTCTCCAAAGTCGGCTACCCGGTAAAGATATGCGAGATGCTCTCAAATGTGGACGGCGCAACATATCTTGAAAGAGTTGCCGTGAACAATGTCAAGAACATCAAAGCGGCAAAGGCGGCTATCAAAAAGGCGTTCCAAAATCAGATTGACGGCAAGGGATTCTCGCTTGTCGAGGTGCTCTCCACCTGCCCCACAAACTGGGGTCTCACACCGCAGAACGCGCTCAAATGGCTTGAAGATAACATGATTCCTTATTATCCGCTCGGTGTTTATAAGGATAAATACAAGGAGGAAAAATAAGATGAACAAGCAGATTTTAATTGCAGGTTTCGGCGGACAGGGCATCCTCTTTTCAGGCAAATTTCTTGCATATGAAGGACTTATCGAGGACAGGGAAGTCAGCTGGCTGCCGTCATACGGACCCGAGATGAGGGGTGGTACGGCAAACTGCAGCATCATTTTCAGCGACAAGAAAATCGGCTCGCCCATTGTCACAAATCCCGACATCCTAATTGCCATGAACGCTCCCTCACTTGATAAGTATGAGGACAGTACAAATGCGGGCGGCTGCATCCTTGTGGACAGTTCGCTTGTGGAACGCAGGGTGGAGCGCACCGACCTTGAGGTGGGCTATATTCCGGCGACAAAGCTTGCCTCGGACAATGAGCTCACGGGCCTTGCCAACATGATAATGATTGGCTACATGATAAAGAAAACCGGCATCATTCCTTATGAGAATGTGGGCGCGGCGATGAAAAAGGTTGTTTCCGCAAAGAAACAGTCGCTGTATGAACTAAATATGAAAGCCGTGGAACTCGGCTATAACTACGAAAATTAGGAGGAAAACCATGAATACACAGATTAAGGATATCGGAATGCGTCTTGCGTCGTTGCGTGACGACATGGGGATTTCTGTCGAAGAAATGGCAGAAAAGCTCGGAGAAAATGTTGAAACATATGTTAAGTATGAAGAGGGTGAAATGGATTTTTCATTCAGCTTTATTTACAACGCTGCGGAGATTCTCGGCGTGGATGTACTCGATCTTATCAGCGGCGATCAGCCTACTCTGTCTCTGTGCAGCATGGTTAAAAAAGGACAGGGCTATTCCGTAAAGAGAGCGCATGAGTACGACTACAAGCATCTTGCGTACACTTTCCGCAATAAAAAGGCGGAGCCATTCCTGGTTACAATCACACCCGAGGACTCGGCGCCCGTTATGCACGGACACGAGGGTCAGGAGTTTAACTATGTCATCTCCGGCAAGATGAAACTTTTCATAGGCGACATCTCATATGAACTGTCCGAGGGTGACAGCGTTTATTTCGATTCGAGCGTGCCCCATGCGGAGCAGGCAATAGGCGACGGGCCGGCACAGTTTATAGCGGTCGTGGTTAAATAAAGGGAGGCAGTATTCACATGGCAATATACGAAAAATTCGTCGGAGCGTCGAGGGACGATTTTCTCTCGCTCAAGGACGCTCAGAACAACTACAAACTCACATATCCTGATAACTTCAACTTTGCATACGATGTAATAGACGAGCTGGGCAACACCAAACCTGACAAACTTGCGATGATTTGGCTCTCTGCGGACGGCGAGGAAAAGAGATTTACTTTCCGCGACATGATGCTTTATTCCAACAAGGCTGCAAACTATTTTCAGTACATGGGCATCAAAAAAGGCGACAGAGTTCTGCTCGCGCTCAAGCGCAGCTACTACTTCTGGTTCTGCATCCTCGGCTTGCACAAAATCGGCGCAATAGTTATCCAGGCTACGGATATGCTCAAGGGCAAAGACTATGTGTACCGCTGCAACGTCGGCAGGATAAAGGCCGTTGTAATCACGGGTGACGGCAACTCCACCGACTATTTTGACGAGATGAAAGATCAGTACGACCACCCGATAATGAAGTTTGTCACCAAGCACAAGAATGCGGGCGAAGACTGGATAGACTTTGAGGCAGGATTTGAGATAGCGAGCGATGTGTGGCACAGACCCACGGGCGACGCCGACACAAAGGCGGACGACACCATGCTCATGGCATTCTCGTCGGGCACGACGGGCTACCCCAAGATTATCACTCACAACTTCAAATATCCTCTCGGTCACATCATGACGGGAGTTTTCTGGCACAGAGTTGTGGACGGCGGTCTGCACTTCACCATATCCGATACCGGCTGGCTCAAGTCGCTTTGGGGCAAGCTCTACGGTCAGTGGTTCGGCGAGTCCGCGGTGCTCGTGTACGATTTCAACAAGTTTGACGGCGCGGACATTCTGCGTGTGCTTGAGAAATACAAGGTTACCACATTCTGCGTGCCCCCCACGATGTACAGAATGATGCTGCTCAACGATGTGTCAAAATATGACCTCTCATCGATTCAGCACTGCTGCACAGCCGGAGAGGCACTCAACCCGGAGATATACAACAAGTGGCTTGCAGCTACGGGTCACAAGATATACGAGGGCTTCGGACAGACGGAAACGACGCTTTGCATAGCGACTATCTATCCGTGGACAGAGCCTGTGCCGGGTGCCATAGGTCTGCCTGTGCCGGGATTTGATGTTCACATCCTCGACAGCGAGAATCAGTCGTGCCCCCGAGGTACCACGGGCGAGATATCCATCCGTGTGCTCAGCCTTGACAGAAAGCCCTGCGGATTGCTTGATACTTACAATTTCTCCGAGGAGGATACCCACAGGGCGATGTACAGCGGCTTTTACCACACCGGCGATACCGCGTACCGCGATGAGAGAGGTCTCTTCCGCTATGTCGGCAGAAACGACGATGTCATCAAGTCGTCCGGCTATCGCATAGGACCTTTCGAGATAGAGAGCGTTTTGCTTGAACATCCGTCCGTAAACGAGGTTGCCGTAACGGGTGTTCCCGACAAAATCAGAGGATTTGCGGTTAAGGCGACAATAGTTCTTGCCGATGGTTTCGAGCCGTCGGATGAGCTTGTCACCGAGCTGCAGACTTATGTTAAGAAAAACACCGCTCCGTACAAATATCCGCGTATAGTGGAGTTTGTGGATGAGCTGCCCAAGACATTCAACGGCAAGATAAGGCGAAATGTCATCAGGGAAAACGATATAGAAAAATCGAAAAACGGCTGAAATTAAAGATGTTTTTCCCCTGCGCCCCGCGTGATTTTTGCGCGGGGCGGTTTTTTGCAGCTCCTCAGTCAGTCGTTTATTTGTGCAAAACATTGGTTTGCTCGTGCGAAAAACTGCGCATAGGAGAGGGGCATATGTTGTGTGTCAGCGAGATCCATAGCGCCGTCAGGTCGAGCCGATGCACACATCTGCTTTCATAATCCCGAAAAAACATTTTGTTATTTTATTTATTAAATAAACCTTAAATCTATTGACAAATTTAATAATATGAGGTATAATGACGACTGTTAATAAAATATATGTATAATTACGCCAATGATGCTCCGGCTCTCAGATTATATTTCAACGAGCACTTCTGCGGAAGTGTTTTTTTGATGAAATATTATATCGGTGCGGCGCGTCGGCGCAAAAAAATTGTATTTTGAGGGTAAGGCACGGTTTTTTTGGAACATTCCGTGCCCGTTACCATGCGGAGAATGAGAAAATGACTTGGTTACATATTGTAAACTGCACTATTGCCGGATTGTTTTTGGTTTGTTACGCTTATCAGTTTTTTTATATTATCTACGGCTGCATTGTCAAGCCGAAGAAATATAAGACGGTGAAGCCGACCCACAGGTATGCGGTTATGATTCCTGCGAGAAATGAGGAACAGGTTGTCGGTCAGCTGATAGATTCTATCAAACGTCAGGATTATCCGTCAGAGCTTGTGGATATCTATGTTGTGGCGGATAACTGCAACGACAGGACTAAGGCTGTCGCCGAAGCACACGGCGCATTTGTGTATGAGAGATTCAACACGGAGCTTGTGGGTAAGGGATATTCGCTCAACTATCTGTTCGGCTGTGTGGACAAAAAGTGCGGCATAGATTACTATGACGGATATTTTGTTTTTGACGCGGATAATCTGCTCAACTCCAGATATATTACGGAGATGGACAAATGCTTCTCCGAGGGCAACAGGATAGTCACCAGTCACCGCAACTCAAAGAAC
The DNA here is from genome assembly GCA_905210855.1 of uncultured Clostridia bacterium. Classification (GTDB taxonomy): domain Bacteria; phylum Bacillota; class Clostridia; order UMGS1810; family UMGS1810; genus RGIG4708. The sequence goes on along the minus strand of CAJLYL010000011.1, from coordinate 15,834 downwards.
TACGGCACCAACTGGATAACCGCCGGATATTCGCTGTGGTTTCTGCGTGAGGCAAAGCTGCTTAACAACGTGCGCACACTGCTCGGCACAAGCTGCGCGGTCTCCGGCACGGGATTCCTCATTTGCAGCGACATAATCAAGAGACAAAACGGCTGGAAGCACTTTTTGCTTACGGAGGATATAGAGTTTTCGGTTGACAACGTTATCCACGGAGAGAAGATTGCCTACTGCGACGACGCGTATTTTTATGACGAGCAGCCGGTTACGTTTGCTCAGTCGTGGCATCAGCGCCTGCGTTGGTCAAGAGGTTTCTTGCAGGTGTTCGGCAAGTACGGCGGCGGTCTCATCAAGGGCATTTTCGGCATGAAGAGCTTTTCGTGTTATGATATGTTCATGACCATTGCGCCGGCGTTTATCACCACGGTGATCAGCGTTATCGTCAACGGCGCGGCTCTTGCTTATGCGCTGCTTGTCAAGCCGTACATGATTCATGCGGTGATTGGCGAGATTTTCCTTACGGTGTGCAGCCTGTACTTCACACTCTGGATTGTGGGCACAATCAGCGGCATTTGCGAGTGGAAAAACATTCGCTGCTCCGCTCCGAGAAAGATATGGTCATTCTTTACCTTTCCGCTGTTTATGCTGACATACATTCCGATATCAATAACGGCGCTTTTCACCAAGGTTAAATGGAAAGAAATTCACCATTGTGTGTCCGAGTCGATAGACGCGATTGAGGGCATGGATGAAGTTGTATAAGCTGAAACGGGCGACCCGACCGGGCCGCCCGTTTATCATATAAAAAATCAATAAACCGGTATTGATTTTCGTCATTTTTCAATCCCTAAGGTTTGCCGCAGCTGGTTCAAATTCGTCGGCCCTATAATCGGGAAAACGTCAAAATCGCTCTGCTCCGACAGCATCTCAAGCGCCGTGTACGAAATGGATTTTCCGTCGCTTTGCGCCCTTGCACATATTTTATCATATGTTTTCAGGCTCTCCGCGTTGAGATATCTCTCCTTTGCCTTTTCGGACAGGCTACCGCCGTGATATTTTTCAAAAAAGCCCTTTGCCTGTGAGCAAAATGCAAACACGGGGAAATGACTTTCGTCATAGTTCTTCTTCTCATCCCCCTCGATTACCGCGAGAGTGTCGTCCCATACCCTTGAGCAGGTCGCCATGTTGTACAGCGCCTGACTTGCGATAAATCCGCGCTTGCCGGCGGATTTAGCATATGCATTTGCCGCCGCTATCCGCTCAAAACTCCAGTTGGACGCACCGAAATATCTTATTCTGCCCGAATCCGCAATGTCATTGAGCGCGTCTATGATAGGCTCAACGGGCTTTGACACGTCATCCCTGTGCAGCCACAGTATGTCTATGGTATCTATGCCGAGCGCGGCAAGACTTTTTTCTACGTCGTATTCTATGTCGTCTCTGCCGAGACGGCTCACCTCCATGTGCCCGAGCGGAGGATGCGAGCATTTTGTGGAGATGTACACCTTGTCTCTCAGCCCCGTGTCGGCAAGGTATCTGCCGATTATCTCCTCGCTCTTGCCGCCGCAGTACAGCCGCGCGGTGTCTATCACATTGCCGCCGCACTTTATATATTCCGTCATCAGTCCGCGCGCGGTTTCCTCGGTTATTCTTTCGCCGTAGCCGTCTGTTCCCAGTATTATCTGCGACATCCTCATGCCGCACAGGTTAATGCATTTCATGTTTCGTCTCCCCCTCATGCACCTTTAGGTGCAATTCATGTGCCGTTAGGCACAATTCATGAAATTTTTAATTTCAATTCATGCCGAAAGGCAATTCATTTTTTATTCTATCACAATTTTTCGCCTTTGTAAACGAATTTCGGTAATATCATTCCCGACCGAGCATATAATATAAAAAGCAGGGGTATTTCTGCACGGTTTCAATCAGAGCCGCCTCCATTTTCAAAAGAAAATTCATCAAAAGAAAAAACAAGGCAAAAGCACCGCTGAGATATATAACCGTGCGCCCGCGCGAGACAGCGGACAAGGGCGATATAGATGACTATATATATTCGTGGCAGAGTGTGAAGCAGGTCAGCGAGAGGTGATTGATTTTTTCGCGCCGATGTGATACAATGTATTCATAAAGAGCAAAAGAATACACAAAGGACAGAATTAACTATGAATGAGACAAAGAATATTAACAAAACAAAGGGTATATTTTATATAATAGCGGCGGCATTCGGTTTTTCCATGATGAGTGTGTTTGTTCACCTCTCGGGCGATTTGCCGTCGTTTCAAAAGGCTTTTTTTCGTAATTTTGTGGCGCTCGTTGCCGTCACGGTCATCATGCTGAGGGAGCGCATCGGCTTTGTTCCCGAGCGCAAAAATATTCCTGCGCTGCTCGGGCGCTCCGCTTTCGGCACCATGGGTCTTGTCTGCAATTTTTATGCCATAGACCGCCTTGTGCTTGCTGACGCAAATATGCTCAACAAGCTTTCGCCGTTTTTCGCAATAATTTTTTCAATATTCCTTCTCAAAGAAAAACCTGCCTTCGTGCAGGTGCTCGGCGTGCTCACCGCCTTTGTCGGCAGTGTGTTCATCATCAAGCCGACCGGCGCGGGCTATGCGTCGTCCGCGGCATTTATCGGTGCGCTCGGCGGACTCGGCGCCGGTATTGCCTATACCTTTGTCCGCTACCTCGGCAAGAGGGGAGAGAACGGCTCGCGGATAATATTCTTCTTTTCGCTGTTTTCGTGTCTGGTGTGTCTGCCGTTTATGGTTGCTCACCCTGCGCCTATGAGCGCGCGCTCCGTCGTGTGCTTGATTATTGCGGGGCTGAGCGCCTGTATGGGGCAGTTCGGCATAACCAAGGCATATATGTATGCCCCTGCGAGGGAGATATCCGTCTATGACTACACTCAGGTGCTGTTCGCGGCAATTTTCGGATTTTTCATTTTCGGCCAGGTGCCCGATGTTTTCAGCGTTATCGGTTATTGCCTGATATGCGGCGCCGGAGTGGCGATGTTTTTCTACAATAAAAATCGGAGTTGACTGAAATGAATATTATTCTTATCATAATCGGCGCGGCACTGCTCATAAACGGGGCAGTCGTTGCGGTATTTGCAAATTTCAACATCGGCTGTCTGCTCACTGCGGCGCTCGGCTTATTCTTTGCCGCCATGGGCATATGGCGCGATAAAATCCGCTCGCTGACAAAGCGCGGCGCGCCGATGGTGATAAAATATGCGGTATTTGCCCTTGTTGCCGCCGAGCTTGCGCTTGCCGGCTTCATATGCGCCTACGGCAACGCGGACAGTGCGGATTACACCGAGGACGCCCTCATAGTGCTCGGCGCCGGAGTGCGCGGCGACAGGGTCACGTATATTCTGCAAAAACGCCTTGACGCCGCGGCTGCATACCACCGAAGAAACCCCGAGGCGTTAATCGCCGTCACGGGCGGTCAGGGACCGCAGGAGTCCGTCACGGAGGGCAGCGCAATGCGGAAATACCTGCTGTCAAAGGGAGTGCCCGACGACAGGATAGTCACCGAAGAGAGGGCATCATCAACAAGCGAAAACATGAGATTCACCAAACCGCTGCTCGATGAAAGGCTCGGCGGCGAGTACAGCGTGGCTGTGGTTACAAATGCATTTCACATATACCGCGGCACTGCGATTGCGCGCAAGGAGGGCTTCGGGGCTGTGAGGCATATTCACGGAGGCATAGAGTGGTATAACGTCGTGCCCTGTTACCTCAGAGAGAGCCTTGCGGTGCTGAAGATGTGGTTTTTTGACTGATTTTGTTGTGACATATTGCTTTTTCGGCGCAATTATGGTACAATTTTTATTATTATGTTCGGGCGGGGGAGGCTCACTATGGGTAATGTTGAAAAAACCGAAATGTTTATGAAACACGGTTGGGATACCATATGGGAATATGACGCCGAAAAAAATCAGATATATATTCACAGCGGCTTTTTGTTCCCGAATCTGCGCGGCGCGTGGCACGGCACGGACGAGCTGGGCAGGCAGATAAAAAGCGGGTATTTGTTCAGCATTGATTACAAGGTGTGGGACAGCCACCTCACGGGCAAGGCGCTGAGGAGTTTTTTCGACAGCGAAAAGCAGTCGGACGAATTTACACTGCGCTTTACAAATAAGAATAACGATATGCAGTGGCAGGAGGTTGTCATAGAGCGCGCCGGCAAAAACCGCCTTGTAATACTCAGCAGAAATATATACGACAGAATCATTGAGATGTCCGTGTTCAAGGCGGCGGAGAGGGTGTATGACAGCATCGTGTATATAGATGCGGACGACGGCAGCTACATTGTTCATTACACCTACAATTCGACCGTGCCGCTGTCGGGTAAGCACGATTTTGACGATATGGTCAGGGTGTTTGTCAGCAAATTTATGTATGACGATGACCCCGAGATACTCATCCGCAAAATGCAGCTGAAAAATGTTAAGGCAATGCTTGAGAAAGACGAAAAATATGTGGTGTACTCGTCCATGCATGAAGCAGACGGCAGGCATACTTGCAAAAAGCTTGTCTATTCGTACCTTGATGACGACAAAAAGATAATCACCCTCATATGCATGGATATAAGCGACATAGTGAGGAAATACGAGCGAAAAATAAGAAAATATAAAAACGAATCCTACAACGACGCGCTGACAAATGCGTACAACAGGAAGTATTACGAGAAAAAAATCCGAAGCATCCGCATGGATATGGGGGTTGCCATAATAGATTTGGATGATTTCAAGCTGTGCAACGATGTGTACGGACATTCCTGCGGCGACGCCGCGCTTGTCACCGCGGTAAACATAATAAAGAAAAACGCCGGCAGCGACAGCATGGTTATCCGCTACGGCGGAGATGAATTTTTGCTCATAGTGCCCGATATCGAAGAAGCAGAGTTCGAGACAATGCTCGACAGGATAAGGCATACCGTGCACGAAACAACGCTGCACTCTTACCCGGGGGTTCGCCTTTCGGTGAGCATCGGCGGAGTGATAGCGGACAACGAGACTGCCGACGAGGCGGTTGTCCGCGCTGACAAGCTCATGTACAGCGCAAAGAATGTCAAAAACATGGTGGTGACCGACAAAAGCCTTATCGGTGATGTGCAGGGCATAGACCGCGCCAACATCAAGCAGCAGGTGCTTGTGGTGGATGATTCCGAGATGAACCGCGCCATCCTCTCAGAGATGCTCGGCGATGAATTCCGCATACTGGAGGCAACCAATGGCGAGGAGTGTCTCGAAGTGCTCAGGCAGTACGGTACGGGCATTGCCTGCGTCCTGCTCGACATCGTCATGCCGGTTATGGACGGATTTGAGGTGCTGGCGTATATGAACAAGACGGGCATTATAGAGGACATACCCGTCATCATGATATCCGGCGAGGATTCCGATGTGTACATTCGCCGCGCCTATGCGCTCGGCGTGTCCGACTATGTGAGCCGCCCCTTTGATTCCAAGGTGGTGTACAGGCGCGTGTATAACATGATTGCGCTCTACTCAAAGCAGCGCAAGCTGATTACGCTCATCACCGACCAGGCGAGAGAAAAAGAGAAAAACAGCCATATGATGATAGATATCCTCAGCCGCATAATGGAGTTCCGCAACGGCGAAAGCGGACTCCACGTTATCCACATGAATGTGATAACCGGTATGCTGCTCGAGACGCTGATACAAAAGACCGATAAATACAATCTGTCGTGGAACGACAGGGCGCTCATCACAACCGCCGCGTCGCTGCACGACATAGGTAAGATAGCCATAAGCGACGACATCATAAACAAACCCGGAAAACTCACCGACGGGGAGTTTGAGGAGATGAAAAAGCATACCGTTTACGGCGAAAAGATGCTCAGAGAGCTGCGCGAATATAAGAATGAGAGGATAGTCAAAATTGCCGCGCAAATTTGCCGCTGGCACCACGAGAGATATGACGGCGGGGGCTATCCCGACGGGCTGAAGGGCGATGAGATACCCATCGGCGCCCAGGTTGTGGCGCTTGCCGATGTGTATGACGCCCTCACGAGCAAAAGGGTGTATAAGGAGGCATATTCCCACGAGACTGCCGTTGCCATGATTATCGGCGGTGAGTGCGGAGTGTTCAATCCCATTCTTATCGGGTGTCTCGAGGAGGTCAGCGACAAGCTGAAGCAAGAGCTTGAAAAGAAAAATTTCTGCGATGCCGGAGAGTGATTTTGTGAAATTGACAGGTAAGATGCAAAAGATAGAATTTATATGGAAAATATTTCTTGTGGCGCTCGTCGGCGCATCGGTGTTCGGCATTGCTTCATGCGGCGTGAAACGTGATGTGACCCAAAAAAATCTTCCCGAGCTTGTCGTTGGCTGCGATGAGTATGCCCCGTATGCGTATTTCGGCAGGAACAACGAAAGCATTGGTATAGATATCGAGCTGGCAAAAGAGGTGTGCCGCCGTATAGGCAGGAAATTTGTGTTTAAGCAAATCAAGTGGGACGAGAAAGATTCCTGCCTTGAATCGGGAGTCGTTGACTGTGTGTGGGGCGCGTTTTCCATGAACGGCAGAGAGGACGACTACCTGTGGGCAGGGCCTTACTATGACAGCAGACAGGTGGTTGTGGTGCGCGACGACAGCGGCATAACCAAGCTTTCCGAGCTTGACGGCAAGAGAGTGGCTGTGCAGTCGAGCACCAAGCCGGAGACGATATTTCTGGAGCGCAGTCTGCCCAATGTGCCCAATGTCGGCAAGGTGTTCAGCTTTGTGCATATGGACGAGACCTTTGCTGCGCTCAGCAGGGGCTATGTTGACGCATGCAGCGGTCATGAGGAGGCGTTTTATTATTACATGAGAAATCTGCCGGAGTCTTACCGCGTGCTGGCGGAGCCCGTCATGTTTTCGAAAATCGGCGTTGCCTTTGTAAAGGGCGGCGACGCCGCGCTTGCGTCTCAGGTGAACAAGGCGCTGCGCGATATGAAGGACGACGGCACTACGGATAATATAATAAAAAAATATACCAAAACAATGACTGTGACGGAGAGTGAATAGTGTGACAAATAGAAAAAACATAAATAAATTTGCCATACGTATGTTTGCCGTGGGGGTTTTGATAACAGCCGCTGCTTTTTGCATCGGCCAGGTGCTCGATATCATGAGCACCGAAAAAAAGCTTGACGATACGCTTGCCAATCTGCGCAGCCAGTGTACAAATTACGATACGGTGGTCACTGCGGACAAGACCAAGAGTATAATGCACCTTGCCGAGCAGATTACGGAAATAAGACGCGATGTTGAATTTGGCGGCGCTTTGCCCGATGAAGCAGCGCTGCAAAGCTTTGCAGCCGAACAGCGGCTATCGGGAGTGGCTTTTCTCAACGAAAAGCTTGAACCCGACCTTCTGTATGCGGATGGTAATTTAGCGTTTGCCGACTGGAGTGACGTCATAAATACCAAGGCGATTGCCGACATAATGAATTACCCCAAAAAGGTGTACTGCGAGAGATTGCAGCACGGCGGTTTCTATGACTTGGCGGCGGTGTGCCGCTATGATGCCAAGGGCATTATTATCGGATGGAGGTATCAGAGTGCCCTGCTCGTTGCCGAGAACCGCTCATCGCTTGACAACATGATTGCCGGATATGAATCCGAGAGCGATGTCACCGTGTATGTTGCAAGCGGCGGATTGGTTCACGGGACAAACGACAGAGACATGACGGAGAAAAGGATTGAAGAAATTCCGACTTTGGCAGAGCTTGACAAGAGTGATGTGTTTGGCGGACTTGTGCGCGTCAAAACCGCAGACGGCGTGTATTACGGCGGCAAAATCAGATACGGTGAATACACCCTTTATGCTTGCTATCCCTACTCGCAGATATATGCCGTCAGACGTGTGCTCATTCCATTTATACTCGGACTGTATATCATGTGCTGCCTGTTCGGCTATATGCTTCAGGTGCGCCTGGAGCGGCGGCATATAGAAGAGGCTCAAACCAGAATCGACACTATAAAATCAATCAGCAGTATATATACAATCAGTCTCATGATGAATCTTAAGGACGACAGGTTTGACATAATTCGTATTCCGTCTCAGCTTATGACATACCTGTACGGCAGCGTGAGCGTGAGACAGCTCACAGAGGTTATGTCCACCCGATTTGCCGCAGACGGCGGCAGGGATGATTACAGAAAATTCTTAGATGTAAAAACTCTTGGCGAGAGGCTGTGGGGCAGCGCATACATTGAGCACGACTGTATCGGTGCGGACGGAATATGGTACAAAAACATTCTCATACCGAATTCTATGGGCGAAAACGGGGAGCTGAACTCCGTGATATTTGTTGCGCGTGATATGAATGAGCAGAAGAAAAGGGAGCTGGAGTATCAGGAGCAGCTCGAGAGAACCACTGCGGAGGCGGTGCGCGCAAATGCCGAAAAGACGGAATTTCTGCGGCGCATGAGCCACGATATACGCACGCCCATAAATGTGATAATGGGCATGACCGACATAGGCGACAGATTTCCCGATGACGCCGAGCGGCAAAAATACTGCCGCGAGAAGATTCGTGCGGCTTCTGCACTCCTGCTTGATTTGGTAAATGATGTCCTGTCGCTCAACCGTATAGACTCCGGAGGATTCACCCTTGAGGAAAAGCCTTTTGACATAAGGCGGTGCCTCGGCGAGATATATTCAATCATAGACACCCAGGCTCTGGCGAAAAACATCAGCTTTAATATAACTGCGCTTGACGCGGTACACTGTCGGCTCATAGGCAGTCCTCTCCATGTGCGGCAGGTTATAATGAACATCCTCGGCAATGCCGTCAAATACACTCCGGACGGCGGTGAGGTGACGGCGTCATACAAAGAAGTGTCGTTTGACGGCGGCGTGTGCCTGACGGAGTTTGAGTGCGTTGACAACGGGGTCGGCATGAGCCGTGAGTTTCAGGAGAGAATGTTTGAGCCGTTTATGCAGGAGTCGCCGGATTATCACAATTCGAGCGGCGGCATAGGTTTGGGGCTCGCCATAGTGAAAAAGCTTGTTGACAAAATGGGAGGTACGATATCCGTTGACAGCGAGCAGGGCGCGGGCACGAGATTTTCGGTACGTCTGCCCTTTGCCGTGGATACGGATAATGATGCGGCGCAGCCCGAAGCTCTGGCAGCCGAAAACAGGCTGCCAGAGGGTACCAGGGTGCTTGTTGCCGAGGACAACGAGCTCAATCTCGAGATTGCCGAGTTTATACTCACTCAAAACGGTGCAGTCATCACCAAGGCGAGCGACGGCGCGCAGGCACTGGATATATGGCAAAAATCCGCCGCGGGCGAATTTGATGTGATTTTGATGGATATCATGATGCCGAATATGAACGGTATTGAGGCGGCGCGGGCAATTCGCTTATGTGACAGAGCGGACGCGCGCACGGTGCCCATTATAGCAATGTCGGCAAATGCGTTTGACGGAGATGTGAAAATGTGCATAGACGCCGGCATGAATGAGCATATATCCAAGCCGATAGATTCGGAAAAGCTGATAGCTATTATAAACAGGTTTGTAACGAAGGGATGAACAAATAATGACGATGAAGGAATTTTACGAGAAAATCGGCGGAGATTACGGCGACGTTGTAAAAAGATTCGGCGGCGAGGCAATGGCAGAGCGGTTCGGCAAAAAGTTTTTGAGCGACCCGAGTTTTTCGGGGCTGAAAGCGGCGTTTGAATCAGGCAGCTGCGAGGAGGCTTTTCGTGCGGCGCACACGCTCAAAGGCGTGTGCCAAAACCTCGGTTACGGCGACCTCGGCTCTGTCAGCTCCGATATGACGGAGCTGCTGCGCGCAGGCGGCTTTGATGAAGCCAAGGCAATGTATGGCGCGGTTGAGGCGGAGTACGGCAAGCTCACAGCCCTTATTAAAGAGTGCTTTGGGGTGCAGTGACCGCGGACGGTGCCGCATTTCACATTGCGCAGCGGATATTTCACGCGCCGCAGTCGCTCTCGCAAAAAGGTGGTAGCGAAAGTGAGCCGTCGTAAGCGCGCTTGCAAGCGAACAGGCGAGCCGAGCGTGCCTTTTTTCGAAAGAGGAGGAGCAAGGAAGCGGGCGGATGTTTTTCTGCATAGAAAAACGGAGCAAAGCGAACTTTGCTCCGACGTGGTGCCGGTGGTCGGGGTCGAACCGACACGGTATTGCTACCACAAGATTTTGAGTCTTGCACGTCTGCCAATTCCATCACACCGGCGAATATTAAGATGTAAACGCTACCTTATTATAATATCATATCCGCGGTCATTTTGCAAGCTTTTTTTGAAAAAATTTTGCGCTTTTTTCCCTCCGAAGTCCGCCGAGACGTCAAAACGGCTTTTCACGGCGCTTTTGGGGGTTATATGCATTTTTCATAAAAATATTGCATAAAGTTTTACCATGAAAATCTTGCTTTTGTTGGTTAAATGATATAAAATAAATATAATGTAAGGTAAGGCTCATGAAGTGAGCGTTATGAAATAGGGCACGCCTGCATAAACAGACTGACACCTTCCCCTCAAGTGGAAGGCTCATAAGTTGTTTGTATTTCAAATAACAATAAAATTCATACTGATAACTATCAGACAATCAAAAGGAGGAATCGGCAATGGGCAAGTATAACATGGACAGTATCAGAAATGTGGTAATGATGGGTCACGGCAAATGCGGCAAAACCACTCTTGCAGAGGCAATGCTTCTCAACAGCGGCGCTGTTGACAGAATGGGCAGAGTGGCGGACGGCAGCACCGTGTCGGACTATGATCCCGAGGAGATCAAACGGCAGATATCTATTCAGATGTCGATGATTCCGATAGAATGGAAGGGCATGAAGTACAATATCATAGACACCCCCGGATATTTCGATTTTGTCGGCGAGGTAAAAGAGGGGCTGCGCGCCGCGGATTCCGCACTCATTGTGCTCAGCGGCAGAAGCGGAGTGTCGGTCGGCACGGAACAGGTGTTCTCCTATGCGCGCGCAAAGGGCGTGCCCACGGTTTTCTTTGTAAACAAGATGGACGACGACCGCGCGGACTACATGAAAACCCTGGAGCAGATGAAAGAGAAATTCGGCAAGGCGATAACGCCGTTTGTAATACCCATCAAAGAGGGCGAAAAGTTCAAAGGATTTGTGGACATAGTTGACATGACGGCGCGCCGTTACGAGGGCATAGACAGGATAGATATCCCCGTGCCGGATGGCATGGAGGAGACTGTCGCACCGCTGCGCGAGATGATTATGGAAGCGGTTGCCGAGACGGACGACGCCCTCATGAACAAGTATTTCAACGGCGAGGAATTTACCTTTGACGAGATAAAACAGGCCATAAGAAAAGGCGTAAAGGACGGCAGCATTTTCCCCGTATATTGCGGCACGGGTCAGGAGAATGTCGGCGTGATGAGCCTTATGGACGGCATAGGCAAGTATCTGCCGAATCCCAACGAGATTACCGAGGTGGCGCACGACTCCAAGTCGGGCGAGCCGGTGGAAGTTGTCCAGGACGCACAGGACACCACTTCCGCAATAGTCTTTAAGACGGTTGCCGACCCGTATGTGGGCAAGATGTCGCTGTTCCGCGTGTACTCCGGCAGTGTGAAGGCAGACAGCACTCTGTATAACCCAAACAAGGATACATATGAGCGCATAGGAAAAATATACACCCTCATCGGCAAAAAGCAGGTCGAGGTTAAGGAAGTTGTGGCAGGCGACATAGGCGTTGTGTCTAAACTTGACAAAACCAAGACCGGCGACACGCTCTGCGCTGAGAACAAAAACATCATCCTCAGCGGCATAGAGTTCCCGTCGCCCGTCATATCTATGGCGGTGTATCCGCTCGCAAAGGGTGACGAGGAGAAAATCGCCGGCGGTCTGATGAAACTCACGGACGAGGATCCCACATTCTCCGTTACCAACAATTCGGAAACCAAGCAGACCCTCATCAACGGTCAGGGCGAGCAGCACATAGATGTCATAGTGAGCAAACTTAAGGCAAAATTCGGCGTGAATGTTAAGCTTGAAGAACCGATTGTACCTTACAGAGAGACCATCCTCGGCACGGCGACTGTCGAGGGCAAACACAAGAAACAGTCCGGCGGCAGCGGACAGTACGGTCATGTTAAGATTAAATTTGAACCCGGACTTACCGAGGACATGATTTTTGAGGAGCAGGTATTCGGCGGCAGTGTGCCGAAAAACTATTTTCCGGCGGTGGAAAAGGGGCTGCGCGACAGCTGCGAGCACGGCGTACTTGCCGGTTATCCCGTGGTGAACCTGAAGGCGACATTGCTCGACGGTTCGTATCACCCCGTAGATTCGTCCGAGATTGCGTTTAAGACAGCTGCGTCCATAGCGTATAAAGAAGGCATGAAACAGGCTAAACCCGTGCTGCTCGAACCTATCGGCTATCTGAAAGTGTATGTGCCCGAGAACATAATGGGCGACATCATCGGCGATATAAACAAGCGCCGCGGTCAGATAATGGGAATGGGCGAGAGCGACCGTGACGGACTCAGCCTGGTGGAGGCGGAAGTGCCGGTGTCGGAGATGCACAGATATGCGACCGACCTGCGCTCCATGAGCAAAGGCAGGGGCAGCTTTACCTTTGAGTTCTCCAGGTATGAGACGGCTCCCTCGGCGGTTGCCGACAAGGTGATAGAGGCGTCAAAGAAGGCGTGATGATATAGGATACAAAAAAGCACCACACATCCGCAAGTTGCAGATGTGTGGTGCTTTTTACAACCCCTCAGTTGCCATTGATTTTGAAGTATTGTGATGAATAAAACTTAATACTTTTTGAAAGTCTTGCTTTTCAGTGAGGCTCCCCTGTGCAAGGGGAGCTGGCAGACTATTGAATATTATTTTTACAAAATAATATTCAATTAAGGCTGACTGAGGGGTTGTCAATCAACGAACAAATTATTTCGCAACAACCTTTGCGCTCTTACCCTTAAAGAGTACCCAGAACGAGCTTGCAAGGAATACGGAAGAATAGCATCCGCAAACCGCGCCGACGATAAGCGGCAGGGCAAACTCTTTGATTGACGGTACACCCAGGATGTACAGGCAAACAAGTGTTATAAGAGTTGTTATTGAAGTGTTGATAGATCTCGCCATAGTCTGCCATATGCTCCTGTTAGCAACATCTATGAAAGATTCTTTTCTGAGGAATCTTGTGTTCTCTCTTATGCGGTCAAACACAACTATTGTTGCATTGATTGAGTAACCGAGGATTGTGAGTATCGCGGCGATGAACGATGTGTTCACCGGCAGGCGGAATATAGCGTAGATGCTCATCATAACCAGCATATCGTGGCAGAGTGCCATAACTGCGGAAAGACCTGTGAGCAGCTCAAATCTGAATGTGATGTATATCAGCATGAGCACAACCGCTATTACTATTGACATAGCCGCGTTGTTCCAGAGGTCTGCACCCGATGATGCGCTCACATTGTCCACGGAGAGGATGTTTGCGTCGGCAAACTTCTCTTTTATTGCGTCCTGAACGGCAACTTTCTGATCCATGGAAAGTTCTGTTGTTCTGATTACGGCGTTGTTTCCGTCCGATTTCTGAACGGTGGATACGCTCACGCCGTCAATGCCTTTTACGGCATCTCTGATAGCGTTTTCGTCATACTCTGTGCCGAGGTCAACATACACTTCGGATCCGCCCGTGAAGTCGATATCTGTGTTGAAACCGCCGTTTACTATGAAACCTACTATTCCGGCAGCAATTATAACTGCGGAGATGATAAAGAATATCTTTTTGTTTTCTATAATATTAAACATTTTCTCATTCCTCCTTAGGCACTGTACAGCTTAGGATTCTTGATGTTGAATCCGATCATCTGACGAAGTAAAAATCTTGTAACGAATATAGCGGTGAACATACTTACGATTGTACCGATGCCGAGGGTTACCGCAAAGCCTTTGATTGTGCCTGTTCCGAACAGATAGAGCACAACTGCGGCAATGAGTGTGGTAATATTGGAGTCGAGGATAGCCGTGAACGCTCTGTTAAAGCCGGCGTCAACGGACGCTCTGAGGGTCTTGCCGAGCTTAAGCTCCTCTTTTACTCTCTCAAATATAATTACATTTGCGTCTACCGCGGTACCTATGGTGAGGATGATACCGCCTATGCCCGGGAGAGTGAGGTTTACTCTGAGCAGTCCCAGCAGGAGCATAACTATGGATACATAGCCTATGAGCGCTATTGACGCGATGAATCCGCACATTCTGTACATAACTACCATGAATACTATAACGAGTATCAGACCGATGAGTCCGGCTTTAAGGCTGTTTGTGAGCGCCTTTTCACCGAGCTGTGCGCCTATGCTTCTCATCTCGGCAACCTTGAGTGAGAACGGCAGCTGACCTGACTGAATCTGTCCGGCAAGCGTCTTTGCGCTCTCGCTGTCAAAGTCGCCTTCGATGATGCAGTCTGTTGAGTTGATCTGCTCTTTTACGCTCGGGCTGGAGATTACATTTCCGTCCAGCTGGATTGAAATGTAGTTTTCGCCGCTTGCATAACCCGATATTCTGCCTGTTGCCTCGGCAAATTTTTGGCTGCCTTCGTTTGTGAGTTCGAGTTTTACAATGTGACCTTTCTTTCCTGTGCTGTCCACTGCTTCGTATGCCGCGGACGCACTCTTAACATCCTCTCCGCCGGAGAGGACTACATTGCCGTCTTTGTCCACAAATTCGAGCTTTGCGGTTGCGCCGAGCATCTTCACAGCCTCGTCCGGGTTTTCCACTGCCGGAATTTCCACTCTTACTCTCTTGTCATTCTGTCTTGAAACCTCAGCCTCATAGAATCCCTGGCTGTCGAGTCTGTTACGCAAAACGGAGATAACCGCCTGCATATCGCTGTCTGTAACAGCCTCGTCTGTGTCTGCCTCAAACACGATGTACGAACCGCCGGCGAGGTCAAGACCTCTCCTGATGCCGTTTTCCTCGTCGAGTGCGGCAGGTATCTGATATCCGCCGACATTCAAGCCAAATGCTGCGATGTAGGAGAGAGCCAGTATCACAACAATGACAATGCTGAATTTAGCTACGCTTTTTGAATTCATTTGTTTTCCTCCTAAGATAATTGTCGTATTTGATATAAGCCTTCGCTTAAATTAAATCCGAACATTGCTTTTTGCAATTTTCCAAAAGGCGAGGGGGATATATTTTATTTTGTGTGAGCGAGTTCTGCGCTGCTGCACAGCTGTCTGAGCAAGCCCAAATAAAATATATACCGCCGAGCGATTTGCTGTCCTGCGCCGTGCAGATTGCAAAAAAGCACGGGTTCGGATTTTGAATCATCAGTCCATATATCAAATCCGCATATGAAACGCTTTTTGCCGTGTGCCGTCATGGGTGCTGACAGCAAACAGACTGTCAAAATCGCGGCATACGGCGGCATAGCCGTCATATGGGGCAGCAGGCAAAAGCCTGTCCGCGCCGCGGTTTGGCACAGCATTGCCGTCCGGCGCGCAAATGCGCTCGTCGTCGCAGCCTGTCCGCGGCTCAAGCGATTGTTTCTGATAGTCTCTTATGCTGCATCCGCCCTTAAACGATGCCGAAAAATATACTCCGCCGCCGTCATAATCATATCGCGCAACTACTGCGGCAAGAGATGACATTACAACCGACGCGCACAAAGCGGCAATAAAAAGCTTTTTAATTGTCTTTTGCATCGCGTCATCTCCACAATATTTTTTTGCATTTTTGCGTTTGCACACAACAATCCATACTAATCTATTATAAGGCGTTTTTGTCAAAAAGTCAATGATTTTTAATTTTGAGTTTCCCCATTTTTTCAGCAGCAACCGAAACCTATATCAGGAAACAAGGA
>CAJLYL010000010.1 GCA_905210855.1 uncultured Clostridia bacterium | reverse complement strand
TGTGTTTTTTATTCTTAGACGGCGAGTTCAGCGCTACTGCACTGCTGTCCGAGCCGTCAAGAATAAAAAACACATACACATCCTATAACGGAATATTTCACGCGCACATAGCGCAGTATGCATTTACGGAATTTCAGGTGAAATAATGAATTACATAGGTCAGGCAATGGGTATTCTTGCCATAGCGGTGTCGTTTTTGATATATCAGCAAAAAAGCCGCGGACGCATGGTTGCCGTCAAGCTTGTTACGGATTTTTTGTGGGTGGCTCATCATTTGCTGATTTTGAGTTACCCTGCCGCCGCGACGACAAGCGTCTCGGTGTTGCGCGAACTTTTGTTTTTGCCGGAAAAATCGGTGAAGTACAGACGGGTGCTTGTGCCGCTGTTCTCCGTGTTTTTCGTCGGTGCGGCGCTTGCTGTGTGGAAAGATGCTTTCAGCGTTTTCCCGGCGATTGCATCGTGCCTCACCACGGTGGCGTTCGGCAGTAAACGGATAAAGATGATTCGCATATTTACGCTGTGTGCTTCTGTCAGCATGATGACATACGCGGTACATTATCTCTCCGTGCCGACAATGATAAACGAGACACTTGTGCAGGGGTCGATAATAATCGCTTTCATAAGAGAAGGCAAAAAAATAAAGGAAACGGCATAATGCCGCCGGATAAGGTGAAAATATCAAAAATAGCCGAAACGGCGCAGCAAGGACAAAATTAAAGCCGAAAACTCAGTAAAATGGGTTTTCGGCTTTAATTTTTTATCCGCACATTCATCAAAGAGGACAGACCTTGTTTTTACACTGCAAAGATGTTTGACAGAACTTGGCTTGCATATTTTTCGGAAATTGACGCATCGGCAAAATGTGAGTGATTTTTACTTAATGGTTGATATCCAAAAATCCATCGATAAATGCGCCGGGGAAAATAAACTGCTTTTCACCTGCGGTGAACCTGACTTTGATGTGTTTTTTTGGCTTATCCATCCAAACAACCGTACCATTTCCGAATGTCTTGTGTTTAACCATAGTTCCGACACCGACCGGAGCAAGAATTTCATCCCAATTCGTTTCGGGTATTGGCTCGGCGCTTGATTTCATCATAACAGATTGATGTTCCGCTTCTGCCGTAATATTTTCCGAAGTTTGTCCGGATAGTTTTTCGGTTTCCGACTTGGTGTTTATCGCTTGTGTCAAATCAACAACGGTTGCCTGCTGTTTAGAATAAAGCATTTCATATTCTTCCCGGCGCAGTACAGTGTCCCAGCCGCCGACAGCCTCACCTTCGTGTTTGTCAATTCCGGTGTATGAAAGGCTTGAATTTTCATATTTGCAGAAACCGAAAATTCCTTGATTCATCTTTTCGGGGTCAAACAAGCCTATGGAGCAGAGAATATCGAAATCTTTAACCGAAAGTCCCGTTACTTTCTTAAAAAGCTCCGGCTCCAATACTTGCTCCCGGAAAACAGTCTTTTGCATTACTGAAATCGACCAGTTTTGTAATATGTGTATCTTCCAACATCTCTTTTCTGAATTTATCCAGTGCCATTCCTCCTGCATACCAACGAGATGTAATAATCATTGAAAGGTAATGGTCGCCTGACCGCTTTTCACGGCTTCGCAAGTTACAAATCTCAGTTCCGACACCCTGATTCCGGTGCTGCATATGGTTTGCATCAGCAGATACAGTTTTTCGTTTCTTTTGCTTTTCGCCGCTGTCAGCAATCTTTCATATTCCGCTTATGTCAGTTCTTTGTCTTTGCTTGAAAAAATACGCCTTTGAATTTTCACTGCCTTTATCCGTATGCTGTGCCACTGCATAAAGCCGAAAAAACTGTTGAGCGAAGATATTGCCGCGTTTACACTGCTCGGCAAATACTTTCGGCACAGTTCCTTTTTATATTCCAAAACCGACATTTTGGTTACCTCGCGTCCGCCGAGCCACATCATAAAGAAAGTGACATCGCGGATATATTTCTCTGTGGTATTTTCGCTCTTTTCCTCCTCGGTTAAATATGTTCTGAAATTCAAAATAAATTCATTTGTGATTTTCCTCATTCAAATCAGCACCCTTTCCTGTATGTATTTTACCACTTATGCAAATACACAGAGTTATTAATGAATTTAGCTGTATGCAAAATATTTGATTTTGGAATATTTTAGAATATAAATAAAGCCCGAATACGCAAGCAGAATTTCGCTTGTATATTCAGGCTTTTTTTATGCTTTTTATATGATTTCGTAAATTTTCATACGCTCGGGTTACTTCATCATTTTTTTATGAATCAAAGTCCGAGAGTCTTGAGGTAATCTCTGCTCATCTTTGCAGCCTCGAGAGGATCTCTGTCGAGCGACTGATCCTGCTCCACGATTACAACCTCTGCGCCTGCATCCTCGGCAGCTGCAAGGATTGATTTCCAGTCCTGTATGCCGTATCCGACAGGCATGAACTTAAATCCGTTTTCCTCGCGGCTCTTGGGTTTCTGTTCTGCGCCGCTCTCGTCGATAAGACCGTAAACCGGGCCGCCGCCGAGTTTTTCGCATACAAAGTCTTTCAGGTGAACGATTTCAATCTTGCCGGCATATTTTCTGAGATAATCCGACGGGTTATAGCCCGCATAGTGTATCCAGCAAGTGTCAAACTGCGGTTTGAGCAAGTCATTCGGGATTGTTGCATACATCCTGTCGATGATAGTTTCGCCGTCAATTTTTTGGAACTCAAAATCGTGGTTGTGGTACATAAGCTGAATTCCGTTTTCTTTCATTGTTTTGCCCAGCTCGGTGAATTTCTTCATCGTCTCGTCCCAGTTGTTTTTATATTCGTCAACCGTGTACCATGGGATAGCACAGTACTTTGCGCCGATTGTCTTAAGAAAATCTATTGCCGGCTGACCTTCCTCCCAAAAGAGGCTCGGCGCCTGGTGAACCGATACGCACTCAAGACCGTGCTTATCAAGCAGCGCTTTCACTTCCTCGGCGCTCTTGCCGAAATATCCGGCAAACTCAACATAGTCGTAACCCATAGCCTTTACTTTGCCGAGTGCGTCGTCCATGTCTTTTTCCATGGCATCACGAATGCTGTAAAGCTGAAGACCTACTTTGAATTTTTTCATTATAATCATCCTGCTTTCTTATAAATTATATTTCGGGAATTTCCACTTTTATTTCCTCGCCGGCTCTGCTCGACTTGTTGATTGCGTCGATTATAGCCTGGTTGATGAGAATTTCTTTTGACGAAACGGGGGCTTTGCCGCCGTTCTTTACCGCGTCCAGGAAGGAGCGGATCTTGTAGTAGAAGCAACCCTCGGCAAGCGGTGCCTGCATGGGGAATTCTGTTTCAACATCCTTGCCGGCAATTCTCTGATACAGTTTGAGCGGGCCGCCGATAGAGCCGTTCCAGCACTCTGTCGAGGGGATTCTCAGGCTGCCCTTTGTACCCATGATTATTGTGTCTCCCGGGGTGTCGAGATGCATTGCCCACGCAATTCTGAAGTCGAGGATTATACCGCCCTCAAGACGGACAAATGCCGCGCCGAAATCGTCCACGCCGAAGATGTTTGCATACTCTGCCGGTTTGCCCTCTGATACGAAGTAGTCGGGGTCTTTGCCGAAGAAGTCGGACACATATCCGGTAACCGTGAGCGGCTTGGGATAGCCGATTGCGTTGAGCACCATGTCGAGCGAATAGCAGCCGATGTCGCCGAGCGCACCGATAACGCCCTTGTCGGACTCGATGAAGGTTGTGCCGAAAGGCGTGGGTATGCCGTGTCTTCTGCCGCCGCCTGTCTGGATGTAATAGATCTTGCCAAGCGCGCCGGACTGAACTATGCTTTTAACCATCTTCATGTTGTTGTCAAATCTGGGCTGGAATCCGATTGAGAGGATCTTGCCGCTTGCTTTTTCAGCTTTGCAGATTGCAACGGCCTCCTCTGTGGTAACGCACATCGGCTTTTCCAGCAGTACATTTACGCCGTGTTCCAGGGCGTATATTGCGCACTCGGCGTGGGTGCTGTTGTATGTACATATGCTTACTGCGTCAACTCCGCCGGCGTCGATAAGCTCTTTGTGGTCGTGGTAGCATTTAGCGCCCTCCACTCCGTTTTCTTTAAAGAACTTTTCGGCTTTGCCGTCGATGAGGTCTGCGCCGGACACGATTTCAACATCGGGCATCTTGAGGTATTCTCTGATGTGGGCCGCAGCAATCCAGCCTGTGCCGATAATACCGATTCTTACTTTTTTTGATGCGTCAATGACCGTCTCGGTTTGATCGAATTTGAAAGCATCCAAATCACTTTTAGCCATTTGTCATAACTCCTTTTTTATAAAAATATTGATTTTTTTCAAATCATATGTTATATTGATTATAGCAATGATATTGACTTTTTTCTATAATAATGTTGACTGTTGTTTGAAATATATTGACAAAGAGGAATTATGATATGTACAATGAACAGGTGATATTCTCAAATCCCGATATGCCGCTGAGAATCAATGATCAGGGCGGCTTGGCAAAAAACGGCGTCATATGTCAAATGCATTTTCACACGGAACTTGAATTTCTCATGGTAAACAGAGGCTCCATGCTCTGCCGAACCGATGAGGGAGAATACTCCGGCGATGCCGGGGAGCTGATATTTGTCAACAGCCGTGTGCCGCACATGACTCAGGTGACGGCGGACGGCACAAACGATACTCTCATTCAGTTTCGTGCTCCGAATCCCGTGCAAAACAGCGCCATGCGCTATATGATGCGTTTTCTTCACTCAAACGATGTCGGCTGCTATGTATTCAAAAAAGACGACCCGGATCTTGGCGAGGCGGTGCGCATAGTAAACGATATGCGCCTCGAGAACCGTGAAAAGGACAATGCCTTCGAGTATTATCTCATGGCGGACATATACAGGATGGTCGCCCTGCTGCACCGCAAGGGACTCATGGCTGACGGCAGTGCGCCCGACAGCAAGGCAATGGAGAGGATTGTGCCGGTTATTGAGTACATCGACGCAAACTACACTGAGCATCTGGAACTTGAGACGCTCAGCCGTGTGCTTAATCTCAACGAATACTATTTTTGCCGTCTGTTTAAGCGGGCGACGGGCAGCACGGTTACGGATTATCTCAATTTTGTGAGAATCTGCAAGGCGGAAAAACTGCTTAAGACCGACATGAGCATATCGGAAATATCATATAATGTAGGTTTTTCGTCACTGTCGTATTTCAACCGCATATTCAAAAAATATAAGTTCTGCTCGCCGACGGAGTACCGAAAAATCAGCGGACGGATAGACGGCTTGATACTCGGCAGCTGAGGAAGGAAATTTTCGCGAAAAACGCGAAAAAACTTGTAAAAACTATTGACAAACACAATCGGATGATATATAATTATATGGTATCATGCGTAAGGAATGGGAAAATTATGCCCGTTTGGCACAACGATACAAACAAAAGGAGGACTTAAAGTTGTTTGAGAACATATCATCGGACAGCTTGGTTGCGGGATTGCGCAGAAGCATAAAGCTCATTGAGACGGACGGCGCCGCAATGGCATATGTGGCATCTGACATTGCTCCGAACATATACGAAGGCTTTGTCAATCTGTGTGCGCAGCACGGTGTTCCGGTAACGGAGGTTCCGTCAAAATCGGCTCTCGGCAAGGCTTGCCGGATAGACGTTGACGCAGCCGTCGTTACGATTCGCAAATGATAAGCGGTTAATCTGCTCCGCAAGGGGCATTTTAATATAAATACTTTTACAGGAGGTGAAATTAATTGCCTACATTTAATCAGTTAGTAAGAAAGGGCAGACAGACATCGGACAAGAAATCTACGGCTCCGGCACTTCAGTTCGGATTCAACTCGCTTAAAAAGAGAGCTACCGATCAGAGCGCTCCTCAGAAAAGAGGCGTTTGCACAGCCGTTAAGACCATGACCCCCAAAAAGCCTAACTCGGCTCTGCGTAAGATGGCCAGAGTAAGACTTACAAACGGAATCGAAGTATCCGCTTATATTCCGGGTATGGGTCACAATCTCCAGGAGCACAGTGTTGTTCTTATCAGAGGAGGAAGAGTTAAAGACCTCCCGGGTGTAAGATACCACATCATCCGCGGAGCGCTTGACGCATCCGGTGTTGCCAACAGAAAACAGGCAAGATCCAAGTACGGCGCAAAAGCAAAATAATGCGCACTTGTCTGAAACAAACTGATGTAAGCTGATCCGGATGCCGGACACTTACAATCCAAGGTAAGTAGTGCGGCAGTACGAATTATATATATTTGTATTGAGCACTGACAAGCATGACGCTTGAGTACCTGTGAAATCATTTTATTATGAAGGAGGGAAGCAAAGTGCCACGAAAAGGTTATATTGCAAAGAGAGAGGTACTCCCCGATCCTATGTACAACAATGTTGTTGTAACAAAGCTTATCAACAACATCATGCTGGACGGAAAAAAGGGTGTAGCTCAGAATATCGTTTATGGCGCGTTTGACATTGTTGCCGAAAAGACAGGAAAGGATCCGCTTGAGGTGTTCCTCGAAGCTATGGAAAACATCATGCCTGTTCTCGAAGTTAAGGCAAGAAGAGTCGGCGGTGCAACATATCAGGTTCCGATCGAAGTAAGACCCGACAGAAGACAGACACTCGGTCTCCGCTGGCTTACAGTCTATTCTCGTCAGAGAAGCGAAAGAACCATGAAAGAAAGACTTGCAAACGAGATTATGGATGCTGTAAACAACCTCGGTTCGTCCATCAAGAAGAAAGAAGAAACTCACAAGATGGCAGAGGCAAACAGAGCATTTTCACACTATCGTTGGTAGGAGAATATTTTTGCCGTGTATGCAGAGAATATCTGCAATGGCAAAATTTCATTTAATTACTGTTGAAAGGAGGAAAATGAATTTTGGCTAGACAATATTCATTACAGAATACAAGAAACATCGGTATTATGGCTCATATAGACGCCGGTAAAACAACCACTACCGAGAGAATCCTGTATTACACAGGCATCAACCATAAAATCGGTGAGACCCACGACGGTGCCGCTACAATGGACTGGATGGCACAGGAGCAGGAGCGCGGTATCACAATCACATCCGCCGCGACAACTTGCTTTTGGGCGCCCAAGACAGGCCCGTACAAGGGTATAAAGAACAGAATTAACATCATCGATACACCGGGACACGTTGACTTTACCGTTGAAGTTCAGAGATCGCTGCGTGTGCTTGACGGTTCTATCACCGTTATGTGCGCAAAGGGCGGCGTTGAGCCTCAGTCCGAGACTGTTTGGAGACAGGCGGACGAATACGGCGTACCGAGGATGATATATGTAAACAAGATGGATATCATGGGCGCTGATTTCTACAACGTAGAGACAATGGTGCACGAGAGACTGCACGCCAACGGTATCCCGATTCAGCTTCCTATCGGATCTGAGGACACATTCAAAGGTATAATAGACCTCATGACAATGAAGGCGGAAGTTTACTATGACGAGATGGGCGAGAAATACGGCGAAGAGGAAATTCCTGCCGATATGCTCGAAAAAGCTGAGGAATACAGAGCAAAGATGATTGAGGCTATTGCCGAGACAGACGAGGGAATTATGGAGAAATACTTCGAGGGTGAAGAAATCCCCGTAAACGAACTCAAAAAGGCTCTGCGCAAGGCTACAATCGACAACGAAATTGTTCCTATGCTCTGCGGAACATCTTACAGAAACAAGGGTGTTCAGCTGCTGCTCGACGCTATCATCGAGTATATGCCCGCTCCGACGGATGTACCCAACATCAAGGGTGTTATCCCCGGTACGGAGGAAGAGGAGGAAAGACCTTCTTCCGATGATGCTCCGTTTGCGGCGCTTGCGTTTAAGATTGCCACAGACCCGTTTGTGGGTAAGATTTGCTACTTCAGAGTGTACTCCGGTACGGTTGAGGCAGGTTCTTATGTGCTTAACGCTTGCAAGGACAATAAAGAAAGACTCGGAAGAATACTCCAGATGCACGCTAACCACAGAGAGGATATCGAGAAGGTTTATGCCGGCGATATCGCAGCTGCGGTAGGTCTTAAGAATACCACCACAGGCGATACTCTCTGCGACGAAAAGCATCCTATCATCCTTGAGTCTATGAACTTCCCGGAGCCTGTTATCAGAGTTGCCATCGAGCCTAAGACCAAAGCAGGTCAGGAAAAGATGGGCATAGCTCTTGCAAAGCTCGCAGAAGAGGACCCGACCTTCAAGACCTACACGGACGAGGAGACCGGTCAGACGATTATCGCAGGTATGGGTGAGCTTCACCTTGAGATTATCGTTGACAGACTTCTCCGTGAGTTCAAGGTAGAGGCTGATGTCGGCGCTCCGCAGGTATCGTACAGAGAGGCTATCAGAAAGCCGGTTGACGTCGAGCACAAGTATGCAAGACAGTCCGGCGGTAAAGGTCAGTACGGTCATGTTAAGCTTAAAATGGAACCCCTCGAAGAGGGCAAGGGTTACGAATTTGTCAACGCTATTGTCGGCGGTGCTATTCCGAAGGAATACATTCCGGCCGTAGATGCAGGTATCCAGGGCGCTATGCAGAATGGTATCCTCGCAGGCTACAACGTTGTTGACGTAAAGGTAACGCTCTACGACGGTTCTTATCACGAGGTCGATTCTTCGGAAATGGCATTCAAGATTGCCGCGTCTATGGCATTCAAGGAAGGCATGGCGAAGGCAGACCCGGTTATCAAAGAGCCTATCATGCTGGTTAACGTTATCATGCCTGAGGAATACATGGGCGATGTTATCGGCGACCTCAACTCTCGCCGCGGCATGATTAAGGAGATGGAGGATGTCTCCGGTGCTAAGAGAATAACAGCTTTTGTACCGCTCTCAGAGATGTTCGGATATGCTACGGATTTGCGTTCAAGGACACAGGGCCGCGGTCAGTATTCCATGGAGCCCTCACATTACAGTGAAGTTCCGAAGAACATCATGGAAAAGATTATCAGCAGCAGAAAATCAAACTAAAAAATCAAATATACGGTTGATTTTTATTAAAATTAATTGTATAATATAACAAAATCCAAATATTATTTAAGGAGGAAATAAATAATGGCTAAAGCTAAATTTGAAAGAACCAAGCCGCACGTTAACATCGGAACAATCGGCCATGTTGACCACGGTAAAACAACTCTTACTGCAGCTATCACAAAGGTGCTGGCTCTCGAAGGTAAGGCACAGTTTGAAGCATATGATCAGATTGACAAGGCTCCTGAGGAGAGAGAAAGAGGTATCACGATTTCTACTGCTCACGTTGAGTACGAGACAGAGGCAAGACACTATGCACACGTTGACTGCCCCGGACACGCTGACTACGTTAAGAACATGATTACCGGTGCTGCTCAGATGGACGGCGCTATCCTCGTTGTTTCCGCTGCTGACGGCCCGATGCCCCAGACAAGAGAGCACATCCTGCTTGCAAGACAGGTTGGCGTTCCCTACATCGTAGTATTCATGAACAAGGTTGACCAGGTTGACGACGAAGAGCTCCTCGAACTCGTTGAGATGGAAATCAGAGACCTCCTCACAGAGTATGAGTTCCCGGGCGATGATATTCCGATTGTTAAGGGTTCTGCTCTCCAGGTTCTCGAGTGTACTTCAACAGACGCTAACGCTCCCGAGTATGCTTGCATCCACGAGCTCATGGACGCTGTTGACAACTACATTCCTTCTCCCGAGAGAGACGATTCACTCCCGTTCCTTATGCCTGTCGAGGACGTATTCTCCATCACAGGCCGTGGTACCGTTGCTACCGGTAGAGTAGAGAGAGGTATCGCTAAGGTTGGCGACGAAGTTGAAATCGTTGGTCTTGCTGACGAGGCAAGAAAAGTTGTTATCACAGGTCTTGAGATGTTCAGAAAGCTTCTTGATTCTGCAGAAGCAGGTGATAACGTTGGTGCACTTCTCCGTGGTGTACAGAGAAACGAAATCGAAAGAGGACAGGTACTTGCTAAACCGGGTACAATTCATCCTCACACCGCTTTCAAGGGTCAGGTTTACGTACTGACTAAGGACGAGGGCGGCCGTCACACACCGTTCTTCAACAATTACAGACCTCAGTTCTTCTTCAGAACAACTGATGTTACCGGTGTTATCAATCTTCCCGAGGGCACAGAGATGTGCATGCCCGGAGATAACGTTGTGATGAGCGTTGAGCTTATTGCACCTATCGCTATCGAGCAGGGACTCCGTTTCGCTATCCGTGAGGGTGGTAGAACAGTTGGATCCGGTGTTGTATCCGAAGTTATAAAATAATAAGTTTTCTAAACTTATAGATTAACCTATGAAAAGGCGTCGCACAAGCGGCGCCTTTTTGCAAAATTTATTCAATGGAGGGTTAGCTATGAAAGTATTGATGATTAACGGAAGTCCGCGCGCAAACGGCAACACCGCGGTTGCGCTTGACGAAATGAGAAAAGTGTTTGAATCCGAGGGAGTCGAAACCGAGATTATCGTTGTCGGCAACAAGGCTATCCGCGGCTGCACTGGCTGCTGGGGATGCCGCGATACCGGCAAATGCGTCTTTGATGATGTTGTCAATGAAATAGCGCCGAAATTTGAGGCGGCTGACGGTCTGGTTGTAGGAAGTCCGGTTTATTATGCGTCGGCAAACGCCACTCTGATTGCCCTGCTTGACAGGCTTTTTTACAGCACACATTTTGACAAGAGCATGAAAGTCGGCGCAAGTGTTGTCTGTGCCAGACGGGGCGGCTGCTCCGCAACTTTTGACGAGCTGAACAAATACTTTACCATATCCAATATGCCCGTTGCGCCGAGCCAGTATTGGAACTGCATTCACGGGCGCAAACCCGGCGAGGCAAATGAGGATGAGGAGGGCAAGCAGACCATGCGCACCCTGGCAAGAAACATGACGTTTCTTATGAAGAGCATTGCGCTCGGCAAAGAGAAATTCGGTCTGCCCGAAAAAGAACAACGCGTGTCTACGCATTTTATCAGATAAATTTTTTGCAAAAAATTAAGTGCGCCGCGGTTTGAATACCGCGGCGTACTGCATTTTTTAAGATATTTTATTTTATAAGCTCTTCGCCGTTTTTCTTGAGCATCATTGCCCTGACCTTGAGCGGCAGCCCGAACAGATTTATAAAGCCTGCTGAATCCTTCTGGTCGTACACGTCGTCCTCGGAGAATGTCGCGATGTCCTCGTCGTAGAGAGAATACGGCGACTTAGCGCCTGCCGGTGTGCAGCTGCCCTTGTAGAGCTTGAGGCGAACAGTACCCGTAACGGTCTGCTGAGTTGAGTCAACAAAAGCAGAGAGAGCCTCACGCAGAGGTGTGTACCAAAGACCGTCGTACACCAGGTCGGCAAATTTGTTTGCAACTTCTGCCTTGTAGTGCAGAGTCTGTTTGTCGAGGCAGAGATACTCAAGCTCCTTGTGAGCCGTGTAGAGGATAGTTCCGCCGGGGGTCTCGTACACGCCGCGGCTCTTCATGCCGACAAGACGGTTTTCGACGATGTCGTCTATGCCTATGCCGTTTGCTCCGCCGAGTTCGTTGAGTTTCTCCAGCATCTCCACGGGGCCGTATTTCACGCCGTCAATGGAAACGGGGATACCTTTTTCAAATTCAATTTCAATGTATGTTGCTTTGTCGGGAGCTTTTTCGGGTGATACGCCGAGCTTGAGAATCTTGTCAAGCTGAGGTTCGTTCCACGGATCTTCCAGATCCTGTCCCTCGTGAGACAGATGCCAGATGTTTCTGTCCATTGAGTAGTTGTTTTCCTTGGTAACGGGCACGGGGATGTTTCTTGCGTTGGCATAGTCTATCTCGTCCTCACGGGATTTGATATCCCATATACGCCAGGGAGCGATTATCTTCATCTCGGGTGCGAGCGCCTTAATCGTCAGCTCAAACCTTACCTGGTCGTTGCCTTTGCCTGTGCAGCCGTGGCAGATTGCCGTTGCGCCTTCTTTTTTTGCAATTTCAACAAGTCTCTTTGCGATGCAGGGGCGCGCGGTGGATGTTCCGAGGAGATATTTGCCCTCGTACACAGCGTCTGCCTTGAGTGTGGGCCAGATGAAATCCGTCACATATTCTTCCTGAAGATTTTCTATGTAGAGTTTGGACGCGCCTGTCTTAAGTGCCTTTTCTTCAAGACCGTCGGTCTCCTTGCCCTGACCGACATCGCCGCAGACAGCGATTACATCATAGTCGTAATTCTCCTTGAGCCACGGAATAATGATTGAAGTATCAAGACCGCCGGAGTAAGCTAAAATAACTTTTTCTTTTGACATATTGATTTTCCCTCCAAAATGTTTTATTATATAATAAGCAGGGTTTTTATCGCCTCTGTTGATTATGTGATTATTATAATGCATATGGCGAAAAAAATCAATATTAAATAATGCATAAAATTTTAATAAAACATTAGAATTTATGTATAATATTCATAAAATAATTGAAATTGGCATAAAATCGCTGCCGAAAATGAATATTTATACATAAAATTATGCATAAATACACAAAAAGGATGAGAATATGAGGATACTGGGCATAGACCCCGGCTACGCAATTGTGGGCACAGGGGTTGTAGATTATGTGGGGAACAAATTCCGCACGCTTGACTATCACGCGGTCACGACCGAGGCAGGAGTACCGTTTGAACTGAGATTAAAGTCGATATACCGTGATATATGTGACATAATCACACTGTATAAACCCGATTTTATGAGTGTGGAGGAATTGTTTTTCAACAACAACGCCAAGACAGCCATAGCCGTGGGTCAGGCGAGGGGAGTAATTCTGCTTGCGGCGGTCAATAACGATGTGCCGATATTTGAGTACACTCCTTTGCAGGTGAAGCAGGCAATTGTCGGCTACGGCAGAGCAGAGAAAAAACAGGTTCAGCAGATGACAAAGGCGATGCTCGGACTGAACGAAATACCAAAGCCGGACGATGTTGCCGACGCTCTGGGGCTTGCGATATGCCATGCACATTCGTACAATCCGAATGTCGCGCGGCAGATATATATGGGAGGTAAATAGACAATGTTCAGTTATATAAAAGGAACTCTTGCTGAAAAATGCGACGGCTATGCCGTGGTGGATGTGAACGGAATCGGCTTTAAGATATACACTTCGCTGTGCTCGCTTGCGGACACGGCTTGCAGAGTCGGCGAGACGGTCACATTTCACACCCATCTTTACATAAAGGAAGCAATAATGGATCTTTACGGATTTTCAACCAGAGCAGAACTGGAGCTTTTTCTGCTGCTGATATCTGTCAGCGGAGTGGGGGCAAAGGGTGCGGTGAGCATATTGTCTGTCGCGCCTACGGACAAACTGTCGCTTGCCATAGTGACGGGCGACACAGCTACCATAAAGTCGGCATCCGGCATAGGTGCTAAGACGGCGTCGAGAATCTGCCTGGAACTCAAAGACAAGATAAAGAACGAGAGCTTTGTAGCGAATGATACGGACGCATTTGCGCCGCTGCCGTTTGCGGCAGACGACAATGTGAGCGAGGCGATAAGCGCGCTCACCGCACTCGGCTACACTGCGGCGGAAGCTCAAAAGGCTGTGCGCGGCGCGACCGAGGGAGATTCTGTTGAAGATATTATCAAAAAAGCGCTTAAATCGCTGATGTGAGAAAGGAAATTTACTATGGATTACGAAGACAGACTTATAACCCCGGGCATGACCGCGGAGGATATGGATGCGGAACCGGGACTGCGTCCGCGCTCTCTTGCGGAATATGTCGGTCAGTCAAAAATAAAAGAAAACTTAAAGATATACATAGACGCGGCGTCATCGCGCAAAGAGGCGCTCGACCATGTGCTGCTCTACGGCCCTCCGGGACTGGGCAAGACCACTCTTGCCAACATCATTGCCAACGAACTGGGCGTGAACATAAGGGTGACTTCCGGCCCGGCGATAGAAAAACCGGGTGACCTGGCGGCGATACTCACCAATCTGTCGGAGCACGATGTACTCTTTATAGATGAGATTCACCGCCTCAGCCGCAGTGTGGAGGAGGTGCTCTATCCGGCAATGGAGGATTTTGCGCTCGACATCATCATAGGCAAAGGCCCGAGTGCGCGCAGCATCCGTCTCGATGTGCCGCATTTTACCCTCATCGGCGCGACAACCAAGGCTGGGTCAATGACAAGCCCCCTGCGCGACCGTTTCGGAGTAATCGCGCGGCTGGAGCTTTATTCACCGGAGGAGCTTGTGCTCATAGTGGAGCGCAGTGCGAGGATTCTCGGTGCGGATATAGACCACAGCGGAGCAATGGAAATTGCATCGCGCAGCCGCGGCACTCCGCGTATTGCCAACAGACTGCTTAAGAGGGTGAGGGATTTTGCGTCCGTATGGTCGGACGGAGTCATCACCAAGGACATAGCCGACAAGGCGCTTGACAGGCTGGAGATAGACAAGATAGGTCTTGACAACATTGACCGCAATGTGATAACCACGATGATAAAAGGTTTCGGCGGCGGCCCGGTCGGTTTGGACACCCTTGCAGCGACCACGGGTGAGGACAGCGTCACCATAGAGGATGTGTACGAGCCTTATCTGCTGCGTCTGGGGTTTATCAACCGCACGCCGAGGGGTAGGGTTGTGACACGCCTTGCGTATGAGCATTTCGGAATACCGTTTGAGGATTAGACTATTGGTGATGTTTTTCAGTTTCAAAAACTAACGGATTCGAATGCGGATTTTGATTTTATATTCAGAATTGAAAAATATGCTATTTATAATCTTGACAAAATCAAAAAAAGAGGTATATAATATAATTTGCGAATGATTTGCAAATTGGAGGTATGTTGAGTGTCAAAGTATATGACAAGGCAAAGAAAAATACTTTTGGATTTTTTATCAAAACATATCGACGAAACGCTTTCCGCACGGCAGATAGCGGACGCACTCTGCAAAGACGGCATAAGCACAAGCGCCGTTTACAGAAACCTGTCCGCTTTGGAAACAGACGGAATCGTGAAAAGATTTGCAAAAAATGATTTGCGTGAGAGTGTTTACAGATATGTCGGTGCGGAGGAATGTAAAAACAGTCTGCACCTGTCCTGCAAAATATGCGGCAGGAGTATTCATATGGACGACGCTGACGCAGAGCAGCTTATAAAAAATGTATCGAAACACAAGGGATTTACCATAGAAAAATCCGAAACGGTACTCTACGGAATATGTGAAGATTGCAGTAAATAGAAAAATAGGTGTGCAATATGACAAACAAAAAGAGAATTTTAAGTGCGGCACTTGCTACAGTGGTGCTTTTTGCCGTATTGTACTCTGTCATTTTCATTGCGGCGGAGTCGCATCACGACTGCATAGGCGAAAACTGCCCGATTTGTCTGCAAATTCAAAATTGCGAAAACACATTAAAAACGCTTTCGTCAGCCGCAGCGGTTACGGCTGTGTCGGCAATTCTCTGTGCAGCGTTCTTTATCATAAAAATATATAACACAAGACCTTTTG
Source organism: uncultured Clostridia bacterium (assembly GCA_905210855.1). Lineage (GTDB taxonomy): Bacteria > Bacillota > Clostridia > UMGS1810 > UMGS1810 > RGIG4708. Next base: position 15,343 of record CAJLYL010000010.1, on the reverse strand, counting down.
TATCGGCAACGCCGATTTCTCTTAAAGTAAAACTTTCAATTTAATATGCTGATAAATACAAGGGGATTTTGCGCCCATTTTTCGCATACCCCTTGTATTTTTATGCCCATTTTTAATATTGATTTGGAGGATTTACTGCTATGAAAAAAATAATATCTGTTTTAATATGCACATTTTTAACACTTGCCGCATTTTCCGGCTGCGGAAACAATACTGTCAAAGAAACCGGAAAAAGTGATAAATTAAGTGTTGTGACCACAATATTACCGGAATATGATTGGACAAGGGAAATTCTCGGCGAACAAGCCGAAAATACGGATTTGACATTGCTTTTGGACAAGGGCGTTGATTTGCACAGCTATCAGCCCACCGCTGACGATATTGCAAAAATATCCGACTGTGATTTATTTATCTATGTCGGCGGCGAATCGGACGGCTGGGTCGATGACGCACTAAAAAATGCAACAAATAAAAATATGAAAGTCATAAACTTGCTTGACACTCTCGGAAACTCTGTAAAAACCGAAGAAACGGTTGAGGGTATGCAGGAGGAAGAACACGACCACGAGCACGGCGAGGACGAACCCCACGATGAGGAACACAAGGAAGAAGAAAAAGACGAGCATGTTTGGCTGTCATTAAAAAATGCCGAGGTTATCTGCAATGCGATAAGCTCAGCCCTGCAAGAGCTTGCCCCCGAAAACAAAGATGTTTATGCCAAAAATACAGCGGATTATACGGAAAAACTTTCGGCACTTGACGCCGAATATCAAAGTACGGTCGATACTGCCGCAAGAAAAATGCTGTTTCTTGACGAACCCGTCAGCGGTCTTGACCCAAAATCAACAGCTGATATGTACGGCCTTGTCGAGAGTATCAACAAAGAAGATAACATTGCTGTCGTGATGATTTCGCACGATATTGTTTCCGCCGTAAAATATGCAAGCCACATTTTGCATATCGGAAATAACATCTTTTTCGGCACAAAGGAAGAATATATAAAAAGCGACATCGGCAGAAATTATCTTAAACAAGGAGGCGGCATTGAATTATGATTACGGATAAACTCATATTTTATTGGCATTACCCGTTTGTACGCTACGCCCTTATCGTCGGCGTGTTAATCTCGCTCTGCTCCTCTCTTTTGGGTGTGACTTTGGTGCTTCGGCGATTTTCGTTTATAGGTGACGGATTTTCGCACGTTGCTTTCGGTGCAATGGCAATTGCCACGGTAACGGGGCTTACAAACGATATGCCACTTACGCTTTTGGTTACGGTTATATGCGCCGTTTTACTGCTAAGGACAGGACAGAATACAAAAATAAAAGGCGACGCAGCCATTGCAATGATTTCTGTCGGCGCATTGGCTCTCGGCTATCTCATTATGAATATTTTCGGCACTTCCGCAAACCTTTCGGGCGATGTCTGCACAACGCTTTTCGGTTCGACATCGATATTGACTTTAAGCCGTGAAAAAGTAATTTTGTGCGTTATGCTGTCCGCTGTTGTTGTCGGTGTTTTCATACTGTGCTGCAACAAAATATTTGCTGTGACCTTTGATGAGGATTTTGCAAAGGCTTCCGGTACAAAAACAAATGTATACAACCTTCTCATTGCAGTAATTATTGCTTTTTGCATTGTGCTTGTATAATATCAGATGCCCTCGGGTGCTGCCGGCAGGGGCTGGAATTTACCTTGAAAGGTGATTACAAATATCCGGACGATTATCCTCCGCTTGAATCAGAGATAACTGTAAGCGGAGTATTTGAAACTTATGTTGAAAATGATTACACATATTGCAGATTAAAAAATGCGGTAATGAACTAGAAAAAACATATAAAGAATAATATTACATTATCTTATCGATGTTCACAAACCGTTCACAACTTATTAACAAACAAGTTAAAATGACCATTGAGTTTATCGTGAAAATCCACAAATAATCAATATTGTATTAGCGAAAAGCAATACAAAATACACAGTGTTTTTGAAACATTTCATCGTTTTATTGCAAAATTCGCTTAAAAATATTATAATTACAGTGTATACTTATACTGATAAGATGGGGTGGCATTAATGAATGTTAGATTTTTTCAGCAAATAACTCACCGAATGAAAGATGTAATGAACAGAGATCTCGGCATAATTGCCGACGGAGGCTTCTTGGTTTCCTCGGACGACGGATGCATCAGCAGCAACGATCTCGATTGTGTGCTCTCATTCACCGAGGACAACACAGATACCTTTACCTATAACGGATTCACCTACAAGCCTGTTGTCAACATGGGCAAGATTGCATATATCATATTTGTAAAGGGAGACGACGTTGCGGCGCGCAACTATGCGGACATACTCGATGTCAGCTTCTCGTCCGTCAAGTCGCTGTATGACGACAAATATGACAAGCTTAATTTCATCAAGAATTTTCTGCTTGACAACATTCTGCCGGGAGATGTGCTCGCAAAGGCGGCGGAACTTCACATTCCCTCAGAGGAAAAGCGGGTTGTGTTCCTTATTCAGACGGACAAGATTACGGATTTCTCCGTGCTTGAGCTGATCGAGGGAATGTATCCCAACAAGGACAACGACTTTATCGTCAGCATAGACGAGAATGACGTTGCGCTTGTAAAGACGCTTGATGATGAGCTTGCTCTTGCGGATTTGCAAAACATGGCTAAGGACATCTGCAACAACATAAACGCGGAGATTATGACCAAGGCGTCCGTCGGCATAGGCACCATAGTTACCAACATAAAAGACATTGCACGCTCCTATAAGGAGGCGCGCGTTGCTCTTGATGTGGGCAAGGTGTTCGACGACGAAAAGGCAATCCTCAGCTACGAGGATCTCGGCATAGGCAGACTTATATATCAGCTGCCGACTACTCTGTGCAAGCTGTTCCTTACCGAGGTGTTCAAGAGAGGCTCCATAGACGAGCTTGACCAGGAGATAATATACACCATTCAGAAATTCTTTGAGAACAACCTCAATGTCTCCGAAACCTCGAGACAGCTGTATGTTCACAGAAACACTCTTGTTTACAGGCTGGACAAGATTCAGAAGATAACCGGTCTTGACCTGAGACAGTTCGACCAGGCGCTCATATTCAAGGTTGCCATGATGGTGAACAAGTATCTCCAGTCAAACACGGAAAAACTCTGATGCGCAGAGTAAAATTACAATTTGAAAAAGACAGACGAATACGGTGTGAAGAAAAACAGAAATTCTACACCGAGTTTGTCTTGTAAAAATATAAGGTGGAAAAAATGATTATATTTGATAATGTATCAAAAGTGTACGATAACGGTTACGTGGCACTTGAGGATGTTTCATTTCATATAGAAAAAGGCGAGTTTGTTTTTCTTGTGGGAAGCAGTGCCGCAGGAAAATCAACTATAATAAAGCTCATGATGAAAGAAATCACCCAGACCGACGGGAAAATATATATCAACGGGATAGATGTGGGCGAGCTGCGCAGAAAGGATATTCCTTATTTCCGCAGAACTCTCGGAGTTGTGTTCCAGGATTTCAGGCTGCTGCCGCACAAGACGGTGCAGGAGAATGTCGCTTATGCAATGGAGATTGTGGGCGCGTCGTCGCGCGAGATTCGCAAGAATGTGCCCAACGTCCTAAGCATGGTGGGCTTGGCTCACAAGGCGAAGATGTATCCGAATCAGCTCTCCGGCGGCGAGCAGCAGAGGGTTGCCATAGCGCGCGCTATTGTCAACAATCCGGCTGTGCTCATTGCGGACGAGCCCACGGGAAACCTCGACCCGGATACGGCACTGGAGATTGTGGATATAATGGACGCGATAAACCGCCGCGGCACAACGGTTGTTATGGCAACCCACGCCGAGAAGATTGTGGACAGTATGCAAAAGAGGGTCATATCCATAGATGGCGGTCACGTGGTACACGACGAGAAAAAAGGTGGTTACAGTTATGTCGATTAGAATGTTTCGCAGATTTATCGCCGAGGCGTGTTCCGGTCTTTTTAAAAACGGGCTGATGACCTTTGCGTCACTGGTGGTGGTTACCTCGTGCCTTTTCATATTCGGCGTATTTATGACGGTGACAATGAATATAAATTATCTTGGGCAGGAGTTGGCAAATCAGTGTCAGATTCAGGCGTATATAACCTCGGAGGCAAAGTACGGCGGCAAGATACAGGAAATATCGAATCAGATAAAGAAGATAGACAACATAAGCGAGGTTTCGTTTGAAACGGGTGAGCAAACCTTCAGCGATTTCAAAAACGGGCTCGACAAAGACGAGCTGGCGTCGTTTGAGGGGCTTCCAGAAAACCTCATCTCCGATTCATTCAAGGTGACGCTTACCGATATATCCGCCTCTGCGGATGTGGTGGCAAAGCTTGAGGCGATTGACGGAGTGGAGAGGGTCGAAAACAAGCAGGATATAATGAACCTTGTGAACAATGTTACTCAGATAATCAGGCACATATCCGTATGGATAGTCATCATCTTTGCGGCGATAAGTCTTTTCATCATCTCCAACACGATAAAGATGGCGGTTCACAACCGCGGAAAAGAGATAAACATCATGAAATATGTCGGCGCGACGGACGCTTACATCCGCTGGCCGTTCATACTCGAGGGCATAATAGTCGGCTGCGTTGCCGCGGTGATAGCCTTCTTCATCACCCAGGGCGCATATGTCGGCGTGTCATCCGCGCTGGCGAAGAATTCTTCAATCAGCGCCATTGTAAAGCTGGTGGCATTCGGGGATATGTGGAGCAAGATAATTGTTTCATACCTGCTGCTCGGTGCATTTATAGGCGCATTCGGCAGCGGAATTTCGGTGAGAAGGTATCTTAAAGTGTGATTTTCGGTTTAATTTACGGAGGTTAAGTCATGGTGAAAAACAAGTTGATTGTAAGAGTGCTTGCAATGATAGCGCTTGTGGCATTTTTGGCGGTGTCGCTCATTACGATTCTCCCGACAAGCGTCGGGGCGGAGTCGGCACAATCCAAGCTGAAAAGTGCGCAGACAAAGCAGAGCGAGCTGAAAAGCAAGATTAACAGCACGCAGGGCCAGATAAACGACAATACAAAGAAAAAGGAAGCAATCGATTCCGAGATAAGCAAGGTTCAGTCTCAGATAGATACGCTTAATTCAAAAATATCCGACTCCAACACCAAAATCGTGGCTAAGCAGACAGAGCTTACCGCGGCGGAGGAGGAGAGCCGCGAGCAGTACGACAACTACCTCAACCGCGCCAAGATGATGGTTGAGCGCGGCTCGGTAACCTATCTTGAGGTGCTGCTCAATTCAAAATCCTTCAGCGACCTTTTGGCGAGGTATTCCGTGGTTAAGCAGATAGTGCGCTACGACAGCCAAAAGCTTGACGAGCTGAAGGCGATTGAGCAGAAGATAGCGGCAATCAAAACAGAGCTTGAAAACGAGAAAGCAAACCTTGTCTCCCTCAAGGCGGACGAGACGGCGCAGATGAACACCCTGAGCGCAAAGAGAGCCGAGAGTCAGCAGATAATATCCGGACTTGAGGCGGACAAGAGCTCATACGAACAGGCGCTTGACAATGCGGAAAAAGCAGAGGCAAACGCAAGGGCGGAGATAAAACGCCTTGCCGAGGCGGCTGAGAAAAAGGCTGCTGCCGCGGCTGCGGCAAAATCGAAGTCAGGGGGCAGCACAAAATCGAGTGTGGCAACATATTCGGGCAAATACAGCGGAGGTATGATATGGCCGTCATCGGGTCCGGTGACATCGCCGTACTCCACCCGTGTTCACCCGATTACCGGCAAGGTGCGCAAGCACGCCGGAATAGACATCGGCTCGCCCTACGGTTCAAACATTGTTGCCGCGGCAGCAGGCACGGTCATCGTTGCCGGATACAATGCCGGCGGCTACGGCAACTATGTGGTAATCAGCCACGGCAGCGGAATATCCACCCTGTATGCGCACGCAAGCTCGCTGTGCGTATCTGTCGGGCAGACGGTATCGCAGGGTCAGGTAATAGCAAAAGTCGGTTCTACGGGACTTTCGAGCGGGCCGCATTGTCACTTTGAGGTTCATGTTAACGGCGCCGATACCAATCCTATGCAGTATCTGCCGTAAGAGAGCGGCAGATTTGTGCATAGCCTCGTGTGGGTATATTTAATTGCGCACGCAAAACAATTTGTGCCGTCTGTGTATGTATTTTTTATTCTTGACGCCTGCGTCGAAACAAGCCGCGTATCGTGCGCTGAACTCGTCGTCTGAGAATAAAAAACACATACACAGCCTTTGACGGAGCACTGTCTGCGCACATATTATTTGCGCAGAACTCGCTCGCGCAAAATAAAATATACCCACACCCGGCTTCGTGAGAGTTTTACCCTTGTGACATCATAAAGGAGCATTATAATGAGAAATAAAAAAGTGGTTGTAACTGCTGTTGTCACCTGTATATTGACAACAGCGTTTTATCTTACTCCGGCAGGAACTGCCGTGCAGCGTTTTTTGACGGCTGCCGGCGGCAAAATGACGTTTTCGCAAAAAATGGATAAGATGACGAATCTTATCGATAAATACTACATAGGCGACTACGACAAGGCCCAGGCAGAGGAGGATGCACTCTCCGCCTATGCTTACAGCCTGGGCGACCAGTACACTATGTATATAGACAATGACAACTATTCCGCCATGATGGAAAGCCTGGGCGGCGACTATCAGGGAATAGGCGTTGAGGTCACCATAAGCGACGGGGTTATAAGCATTGTGTCGGTGTTTGAAAACAGCCCGGCACAAAAGGCAGGCATGAAAATAGGCGACAAAATAGTTGCCGTGGACGGCGAGGAAGCAAATGCCGACAACTACCAGGAATCCATAAACAAGATTAAGGGGGTCAATGCCGAAGAAGGCGACGACGATGTTGTGGTGACGGTCGAGCGCGGCGGCGAGAGTATAGACATGACCGTGGTGCGCGAAACGGTGTCCGTGGACACGGTGTATTCCAAGGTGATTAACCCGAATATCGGGTACATCCGCATTACGGATTTCGGTCAAAAAACGGATGTTGATTTTAAAAATCAGCTCGACAGGCTCACCGCCGAGGGAATCAAGGGGCTTATAATAGACCTGCGCAACAACCCGGGCGGTATGCTCACAACGGTTGTGAACATAGCCGACGAGCTGCTGCCTGAGGGCGTAATCCTCACGGTTAAGGATAAAAACGGCGGCGAAAATCAGTATAAATCCGATGAAGACTGCACAAGTGTTCCGCTGTGTGTGCTTATCAACGGCAACAGCGCCAGCGCCTCCGAGGTGCTCTCCGGTGCAATCCGCGACCACGGCAGGGGCAGGCTCGTCGGTGAAAAATCATTCGGAAAGGGCGTTGTTCAGTCGATAGTTGAGTTCAACGACGGTTCGGCATTCAAGCTGACCACGGCGAAGTATTACACGCCGAGCGGAGAATGCATAGACCAAACAGGCATAAAGCCCGACATAGAAGTAAAGCTGAGTGATGCGGCGTCAAGGAAGCAGATATCGGAGCTGACCATTGAGGAGGACGAACAGCTGCGCACCGCTGTGCAGGTACTAAACTGAAATAAGGGATAGATTAATGATTAACTCTAAAGGCAGCTTTTCCGCAATGAAAAGCATGAATACAGCGCTTGTTTTGAATAAAATCCGCGAGCACGGCAGTGTGTCGCGGGCGACCGTTGCAAAGGAGACGGGGCTCACGGCGGCGACCGTCACCAACATTACCGCCGCGCTCATCAAGTGCGGCATGGTGATAGAGGCGGACACGGGGCTTTCCACAGGCGGCAGAAAACCGATACTTCTTTCGCTGAACACTGAGAATTATCGCATATGCTCGGCGTACATCAGCCCAAATACGGTTGAGCTTGTGGTGGCGAATTTCGACGCGGATATTCTGTCGTACAGCCGCATGAAGCTTTGCGGCGGCGAGAGGATGTCTGCGTGTGCGGATTATATAGAAAAGGAATTTAAGGCGTATTTTGTCGATACGGACGAGGTGCCTGTCGGCATCGGCGTGGCGCTGCACGGAATTGTCGATTCCGACGGCGGCAGGCTTGTGTTTGCGCCGAACCTTGATTGGAACAATGTGGAGGTGCGCGCCATGCTGGAAAAGCGCCTCGGCATACCTGTGTTTATAGACAACGACGTGCGCATGATGACCCTCGGCGAAATGTGGTACGGCGTGGCGAAGAATGTTTCGGATTTTGTATATGTGTATGTCGGCGACGGCATAGGCGGAGCGATAGTAATACACGGCGAGCTTTACCGCGGATTTGAGAGCGGCGCCGGAGAGATAGGTCACTGCACCGTGGAAACGGACGGCGAGCTGTGCACCTGCGGCAATCGCGGCTGTGTGCAGACCATGGCGAGTGACGGAGCTATGATAAGGCATATGAAAAGGCTTCTTGGCAGCTGCGAGAGCGTTTTGGACGAAAAATCGGATTGCGGGGCAATAGCCGACGCATACATTGCGCACGGCGATCCGATAGCCGCCAAGGTGCTCGAAACCGAGGCGAAGTATCTCGGCATAGCGGTTGCTAATGTGATAAATATGTTCAATCCCATGATGGTGGTTGTGGATTCCGACACAAAGAATTTCGGCAGGGCAATAATGCCGCTGCTGATAAAAGAGGCGGAAAAGAGGAAGATGAAGCATATCGAGAGCAGCTGCGAGGTGAGGTATTCCTGCCTCGGCGGCAAGGCGGTGCTCAAGGGCGGCGTTGCCATGGTGCTCAAAAATATGTTTGAAAATCTGTCCGAGTATTTTACGGGCAATCAATGAATCGGGAGGCAGTTTTAGTTGAATTATTGGATAATAGACGGCGCTCTTTCAACAATAGAGTGTCTTGTAAGGATAGTTATAGCCGGAATATGCGGCGCGCTGATAGGTTTTGAGCGCAGCAGACGGCAAAAGGACGCCGGAGTGCGCACCCACATAATTGTGTCGATGGGCGCGGCGCTGTTTATGATAGTGTCAAAGTACGGATTTGCGGATATTCCGTTGCTGGACACCATGAAGGTGGACGCATCGCGAATTGCGTCCAATGTGGTGTCGGGAGTCAGCTTTTTGGGCGCCGGTGTGATATTTGTCCGCGGCGGCTCGATAAACGGGCTCACCACTGCGGCAGGCATATGGACAATTGCGGCTGTCGGCATGGCGGTCGGTTCGGGGCTGTATATAATCGGCGTTATTGCTACGATAATAATACTGGCAGTGCAGATTATGCTGCATCACTGGCTGCCGGCATCGGAGAACACAATGACGCATGAAATAAAAATAACGCTTGAGGACACGGACGGTGCGCTCAAGTCGCTTATGAAATACATGAATGAAAAGTACATCAATGTGATAGAAACCTCGGTTCACCGAAAAAGCGAGGGTGTAATAAAAATCATCATGACGGTTAGAATACCAAAGGATGCTGATGTTACGGACGCGCTCAATGCCGTGCGCAAGATTCCCGAGATTATATCCGTGACCATGTGATTGAGAGGACAGTGGGGCGGTACATATTTTATTATGCACGCATAAAAACTTGTGCCGTCTGTGTATGTATTTTTTATTTCTGTCTCCTCGGACAGCAGTGCAGTAGCGCTGAACTCGTCGCCTAAGAATAAAAAACACATACACATCCTTTGACGGAATACTTTCTATGCACAGCTGCGTTAAACTCATTTACACAAAATAAAATATGTACCGCATACTTTCAAAAGGAGAACAGCCTATGAAAAAAATGCTTTTGATTATAAACCCGAATGCCGGTCTCAAAAAGGCAAACAAATACCTGACCGACATACTTATGATTTTTGCAAAGCATGACTACGAGGTGACAGTGCGGCTTACCCAAAAAAGCGGCGACGCCACCGAGTACGCAAAGATACTTGCCGCATCGCATGACCTTGCGGTGTGCATAGGCGGCGACGGCACGTTTAACGAGACTGTCGAGGGTATTGTGGACTCGGGCTGCGGCACTCCCGTCGGCTATATTCCGTCGGGCAGCACAAATGATTTTGCCGCGAGCATGGGGCTCAGCAAGCGTGTGCTGACTGCCGCGGAGGACATTGTGACCGGAGCTGCGCGAAAAATCGACATAGGCAAATTCAATGACAGATATTTTTCCTATGTGGCGTCATTCGGCGCGTTTACCAAGGTGTCGTACACCACATCGCAGGACCTTAAAAATGTGCTCGGGCACATGGCGTATGTGCTTGAGGGCATTAAGGATTTGCCCACAATCCGCGCCGAGCACATAAGGATTGAGACGGAGAAAGACTCGATAGAGGGCGATTACATTTTCGGCGCAATCTGTAATTCCACTTCGCTGGGCGGCATACTCACCATAAACCCGGATGTTGTGGATATGAATGACGGCTTATTTGAGATTTTGCTCGTCAGGCTGCCGAAGAACCTCATAGAGCTGAACAACATAATATTTGCGCTTAACAATCACGACTATTCAAGCAGCATGATAACATTTCTTTCGGCGTCGCACGCGGAGATTTGCGCCTCGGCGGACATGGCGTGGACGCTTGACGGAGAGTTTATGAACGGCAGCGACAAAATAGTTATGCAAAACATCCACGACGCAATACAAATTGTTGTGCCGCGTGGAGAATAAGGAGAATAACTTTATGGAACAAATGAGAAAACCTCATCGCAGAGACAGATATGACGGATATTATCTGCAAAATCTCGATGCAATGCACATAATGATGCCCTATCTCATGCCGCGCCGCACCGACAACGAGGCGGTGCTGAACGAGACGGTGGACATGACGAATGTGCTTAAGTACATAGAGGAAAAAAACGCCGCAAAGCCCGAGCACAGGTATACGGTTTTTCATGTGATTACGGCGGCGCTGGCAAAGACGGTATATCTGCGACCGAAGATGAATTATTTCATAGCAGGCGGCAGAATGTATGAACGCAAGGATATATCTTTTTCTTTCATTGCAAAAAACAAGATGATTGACAATGCAGATGAATCGGTGCTCATATTCAGGCTCGATACCGACGGCGGCAAACCGCCGATAGAGCAGGTACACGACTTTGTGTGCGGCGAGGTGTACAAAATCCGCAAGGAATCAAGGACGGACGGCACGACGGACAAACTCAACATTCTTACAAAGATGCCGGGGTTCCTGCTGTCGTGGGTTATGAAGCTGCTCACGGTTATGAACGATCGCGGACATCTGCCGAAAGCCTTGCGTCCGGTAGACCCGTATGCCACGACGGTGTTTATGTCAAATCTCGGCAGCATAAAGCTCAGCGCAAATTATCATCATCTGGCAAACTGGGGCACAAACTCGGTTTTCCTTGTGATAGGCGAGCTTAGGAAAACGCCGTATTTCAGCGATGATGGCTCGTTTGAGCTCAAAGATTCTCTTGACCTCGGCTTTACCATAGATGAGCGCATTGCCGACGGAATGTATTTTTCAAATACCGTAAAACTGTTCAGAAAAATCATGGCGAACCCTCAGCTGCTTGACGCGGCGGTGGATTCACCCATTGAATAAACGGAGGAAATTTTGTTATGCAGATAAAATCACCATGGCTCGCTGCCTACGGGGAGGTACCTTCCCATATAGAATATCCCGATGTATCAATAAGCGAGCAGATAATAAACACTGCGAAGAAAGACCCCAAGAAAATCGCCCTGTCGTTTATGGGCAGAAACATATCTTACGGCGAGTTTGCCGAGAATATTGAAAAATGCGCCAAGGCTTTTGTTGCCGCCGGCGTGAAGTACGGTCAGTGCGTTACGCTGTGTATGCCCAATATTCCGCAGATGGTGTACTGTCTGTATGCGCTGAATATGGCAGGCGCGGTGGTGAGCATTATTCATCCGCTCTCTGCCGAGGGCGAGATTGTGTATTATCTGCACGAGACAAGCAGCAGATTTGTTGTCACTCTCGACCAGTTCTGCGGCAAGGTTCTTGCGGCAGGCAAGGAGCAGCAGATAGACAAGCTGATTGTAACAGGAATTGACGACGGGTTGTCGTTTGTCAAGGGCAAGCTTTACAGGCTGACCGCCGGCAGAGATATACCCAAGGTTGATTACAGCGACAGGATTGTTTCGTGGAAGAAATTCATGAGTGACGGACTCTCCTTCCGCGGCGCGTACAAATTTGACACAAAGGCGGACGACACCGCTGTCATACTCTTTTCGGGCGGCACCACGGGCGTTACAAAGGGCATAGAGCTGTCCAACCTCAATTTCAATGCGCTTGCTTTTCAGACGGGCGCAATGAGCCACTGCGATGTGTCAAGGATGAGTATGCTTGCGGCAATGCCCATGTTCCACGGCTTCGGTCTCGGCGTGTGCATCCACACGGTTCTTGCCCTCGGCGGCAGGTCAATCCTTGTGCCGCGGTTCAATGTCAAGGACTATGCAAAGCTTATCAAAACTCAGAAGCCGAATTTCATTGCAGGTGTGCCGACCCTGTTTGAGACTATTGTGTCAAATCCGTATCTCGACGGAGTTAAGCTCGATTTTCTGCGCGGAGTGTTCTCAGGCGGAGATTCCCTTGCGCCCGACCTCAAAAAGAAGATAGACGCTTTTCTCGAGAAACACGGTTCGCCGGTTCATGTGCGCGAGGGCTACGGCACTACGGAGTGCGTCACGGCGAGCTGCCTCACGCCGTATTTTAACGAAAAAGAGGGCAGCATAGGCATACCATTTCCCGATACATACTACAAAATCTGTGAGCTGGGCACAACCAAGGAGGTGCCCTACGGTCAGCCGGGCGAGATATGCATTGCCGGCCCGACGGTCATGAAGGGCTACCTCAATCACCAAAAGGAGACCGAAGATACACTCGAAAAGCACGACGACGGACACATATGGCTGCGCACGGGCGACCTCGGCTGCATGGACGGGGAGGGCTTTGTGTACTTCAAGCAGAGGATAAAGCGAATGATAATAACGAGCGGCTACAATGTGTATCCGTCACAGATAGAGAGCATAATCAACGCGCACGAGTCGGTGCTGCTCAGCTGTGTAATCGGCGTACCCGACCCGTACAAGATGCAGAAGGTAAAAGCCTTTGTCGTGCTCAACAGCGGTTATGAGCCGTCGGACGAGCTGAAAAACGGGATTTTTGAGTATTGCCGAAAGCACATTGCAAAGTACGCAATGCCGTATGACATAGAGTTCCGCGAGGCTTTGCCGCACACCCGCGTCGGAAAGATAGCCTACGGCAAGCTTGCCGAGGAGGAAGAAAAAAACTGCGCCGCGGTTTGATAAGGGAGGTTAATTAACATGAAAAAAGTCAACTACATAACCCGCAGTGCGGCGATTGCCGCGCTGTATGTCGCGCTCACGCTTGTGGCAAATATGTTCGGGCTGGCAAGCGGAGTTATTCAGGTGCGCATATCCGAGGCGCTTACGGTGCTGCCGTATTTTACGCCGTGCGCGATACCGGGGCTTTTTATCGGCTGCCTGTTTGCAAATCTTTTCACGTCTGCCGCTCCGCTTGATGTGGTGTTCGGCAGCCTCGCCACCCTTATCGGTGCGCTCGGCACATATGCTCTGCGCGGAAAAAGCAAGTATCTCGCTCCGATTCCGCCGATTGTCGCAAACATCGCCGTTGTGCCGCTTGTGCTCATTAATGTGTACGGCGTGGGTGACGCGTGGTGGTACCTTGCGCTCACCGTGGGTGCAGGAGAGGTGATATCCTGCGGCATTCTCGGGATAGTGCTTATGAAAGCCATTAAGAGGCGCGGAGACTCGTTTTTGAAATAGTTTTTTTGAGAGATATGTTACAATAAATTGAAAACGGTGTAGTTATAACTAAAGAAACTTGTTCAAACGGTTCTGAGCGTATGGTACCTATGTTATTTGATGAGTGGAAGTTCCGATTGTCACAATATTGGAGTATCGCAGCGAAGGTTATAATGGTATATGCTATCACTTTAATTGTGTTAATCATAACCATAAAAGAGTAACGCCGACCCTTGAACAAGAGTTAGCGTTACTCTTTATTAAAACGTTTTCTTTTGGCATAACCGTTTGAGGTCTTGCCTTTTTCTATCGTCATTATACATCTGAAAATCGGTTTTGTCAACCACTTGGCAAAAAAATTTAATAAACCGTAAAAAAACGCACAAACTTGTTGACAACGCAACAAGTTTGTGCTACAATTAGCATATCGTCGGAGCAGGAAAATGATTCCGACAGAATCATACGGCAGTCAGGTGGGTTATTGTGGATAAAACCGAAAACAGTTTAAGACTCGACCAGCTCATACTCATCAAGAGGTTTGAGATGTTTGCGAACAATATTTCGATTATTCACAAAAACATCTCGCGGCTGAAGAATGACGTGATGAGCAATTACGGTCTCACGGGGAATCAGGGCATATATCTTGCGTATCTGCTGCTCTACCGCGACGGGCTCACCGTGTCGCAGTTTGCCGAGATTGCCGGTGTGGACAAAGCGGCGGTTTCGCGCACATATTCGGTGCTGTACAAAAAGGGCTACATCGATTATCCCGATTTTACCGGCGACAAGAAATACAACACGCCTGCCGTGATTACCGACAAGGCGCGCGAGATAATGGTTCCCATTGTCAACATGATTTACGAGCTGATAGATACAATCAGCCTCACCGGGATAGACGAGGAAGACCGTACCGTTATGTACCGCACCCTGAGGACGACGGCGGGAAATATATCAAAGCTTTTGGATAAATAAAATTTTTTTGCGGCGATGTTGATAAATCAACAAGTTTTGACGAAAAAATACAAAAAACACAGATTTCAGTGATTTTTCAATAAATTAATACAGACCGAGTGAAAGGAGTTCGTCATGAGTTTCAGAATACTGGGAACGGGAAGCTATTTGCCTGAGCTTTCGGTTACAAATGATGATTTGTCAAAAACGATAGATACATCCGATGAATGGATAAAGCAGAGAATAGGGATAGAGAGACGGCGGATATCCACAGATGAATCCACTGCGGAGATGGGTTACAAAGCCGCGCTTGCCGCACTGGATATGAGCGGCACAAGGGCTGATGAGCTGGATTTAATCATAGCGGCGTCCATGACGGGCGACACTCTTGCCCCGACTACCGCGGGCGGCATACAAAAGCTGCTCGGCGCGCATTGTCCCGCATTTGACATGAATTCCGCGTGCAGCGGATTTGTGTTTGCGCTGGATATTGCTTCGGGTTATTTTGCGCGCGGCGCGGTGAAAAAGGTTCTTGTTGTCGGCAGTGAGCGCATCAGCAAAATCATAGACTGGACGGACCGCAACACCTGCGTTATCTTCGGCGACGGCGCCGGAGCGGCGGTGCTCGGCGAGGGCGACGGTTACCTTGCGTCAAAGCTGTTTACCGCC
>CAJLYL010000009.1 GCA_905210855.1 uncultured Clostridia bacterium | reverse complement strand
AGCAGTCGTTAAAACTACTACGCTATAAAAAGTCTAACTTTTGGGGGTCACATCAAACCAATTAAAGCTTTATCTCTTTGAAGTACAACATTATTCTTTTTTACTCTTGCAATTAAAATTAGGATAATCTAAATAAATCAAAAATCCGAACCCATTACCAATCGGTACAAGGTTCGGATTTCTACTGTTTGGTGCGCTTGACAGGAATCGAACCTGCGGCAACCCGGCGTCGGAGGCCGGTGCTCTATCCGCTGAGCTACAAGCGCATATGTTGGTCTGCCGAGCGGCAGACCGTACAATATATAATCATAAAATTTTCTTAACATAATCTATTATCTCCGCCGAGATATCCTCGGCAGACCTCACCCTGCCGCCGCGCACACATCGAATGTGCGTCCAGCCGTACTTGCCGGCAACCGCGCAGGCATTATCATAAGCATGATAGAGGTAATCATCGTTACTCTCGTGAATATCCTTAACCTTTGAATGGTCTATCTTATTCTCGCGGTTTTTCATAAGCTGCTTTGCGTACTCAACCGGCATATCAAGAAAAACAGTCAGGTCGGGCTTCGGCAAACCGAGCTTTACATATTCCAAATCATAGAGCCAATCGAGAAATTTGTCCCTCTCTGCCGGGTCGGATATCTTTGACGCCTGGTGAACCATGTTCGAGGTGGTGTATCTGTCGGCAATCACCACTCCGGATTCAAATTTATCTCTCCACACTCCGCGCACGGAGGCGAACCTGTCCGCCGCAAAAAGCACCGACGCCGCATAAGCGCTCACGCTGTCGGGATTCTTGCCAAAGTCGCCGTTAAGATACATCTTCACGGCAGCCGACGAATCGGATGCATAATTCGGAAATTCCACCTGAGATACATCACAGCCGCTCAGCGACAGATAATCATACAGGAGCTTCGACTGAGTTGCCTTGCCGCTTGAATCAACGCCTTCTATGACAATGAGCTTACTGCCTTTTTTCATCATTATTCTCCCAAAAAGATTTTTCGCTTTTCTGCCATTTTGCCGCAGCTCATGACGCCCTCGGGGCATTTTCCGCTTACGCAGCTCGGGCCCGCGTTTTTAAACAGGGTGGGCGCAACCTCTTTGACAAGAGAGAGCATCTCACAGGCAAGCGCCCTTATCTCCCACTGCGCTCTCTCGCAGCAGCGGTGATGAAAAAAGTTCATCAGGCTTCTTGCATTCATTGTAAGAATCATCTTGGTCTCACAGGCATTCGGCAAAACATAGCGCGCATCCTCAATTGCCTTTTTCTCGGCGGCATTTTTGGCTTTTTTCTCATCCATGCCGCTGTTTATCATGGCGTCATAATGCTTTGCAAAGAGTATATCGGCAAGCCTGTTATATGAATTCACATCGTCGGACATTGCCTTGAGAAATTCTGCTTTAGCCTCGGGCACAGCCTCAATCTCGGGCGGAGTGATAAACTCAAACTGCCCCTCCTTGACATAGCGCTGAGATTTCACGCTGAAACTCGCTATGCGGTGTCGCGTAATCTGCGCAAGCAGACTGCGCGACACGCCCTCTATGCCGAATGTAAAGCTGATATGCTCAACGGGGCTTTCGTGACCCATGCTGACAAGGCGTGCAATAAAGCTCTGCGTTTTTTCTTCGTCCAGGCCGTCAAGTATGCCGTCAATCGCCGATGACGAATAGCAAAGCTTTGCCGCGGCGGCGACTATTTTTTCGCAGTCGGGGTTGTATTGAAGCAATTCAACATTCATCAGCCGTTACCCCCTTGTTTATACTTTCTCCCGTGGAGCAGAACCGTGAATGCAAACTTGGGCAAATCCATCATTCTGCCGATTCTGGACGGATTTTTTTTCAATCTGTAAAGCCACTCTATATTATGCTTTATGTAAAACTCCGGTGCGCGCTCCGCCGTGCCCGCAATGACATCGAGCGTGCCCCCTATGCCGAGGCAGACGTTAACGTCGAGTTCCTCCCTGTGGTCATATATCCATTTTTCCTGTTTCGGCGCGCCGAGACAGACAAAGAGCACATTCGGCTTTTTCTCGTTGATATCGGCAATGATTTTCCTCTCCTTGTCACTGTCGAAATATCCGTCGGAGGTGCCGACAACCCGAATGTCCTTGTAGCGCTCTGCAATAATCCGCCCTGCCCTGTCAGCCACGCCGGGCTTGCTGCCGAAAAGATAAAGCTTCATACCGCGCTCGGCCATTTTTTCCATAAGGCGGCAGGCGGTGTCAAATCCTGCGCAGCGCTCGTCTATCGCATTGCCGACAATCTTTGAGGCATATACAACTCCAATGCCGTCTGCCGTGAGCAGCGCCGCGGTGTTGAGCACATCGCGAAAATGCGAATCGCGGTATGCCTGCATAAGTATCTCCGAGTTGGGCGTGAACACATAATTGCACTTCGCGCCGTCATCTATCATATTTATAATTTTGTCTGCGGCGGTCTCGATATTGCACTTGTCAATATTCACGCCGAGTATGTTCACCTTGTTCATTTCAATCTCCAATGAAAATGTTTTTCAACTGCACTTTATTATTCTACCACATTTTTAACGTGATGTAAAGCCTTTATTTTAATAAAATAGGATTGCGTTTGTTCAATTGTCAATGATGGATGACACTTTTCTTAAAAAATAAAAACGCGCACTCTCCATTTTCTCTTGTCAAGGTGGAGCAGTAGAGATTTTCGCAGAAAATACTACTGTTTACCTTGACAAAGCACATATGATATAATATCGCACGGCGCAAGCAGTTTTCCGCTTTGCGCCTGCTTGCGCTACATCACTCCAAGGTGTTTATCAAGTACCTTATTGGGAGTAAGAAAACCCAAGCATATCTTCAGTATGTTATTCGATTTTTTGTTGTATTTTGCACGCCATTCATATATGGCGTTTCTGCTGATACGGTAGTATTTTGACGCCTCTGTCACCCCTACTTTGTAACTTTTTTTGATTACCCGTTGACGAAAGTGGGCATTTGATGTTAGAATATTCATAAGAAAATGACTCCTTTGATTAATGATTTTGTTTGGACGCAAAACATTATATCATATTTGGAGTTCATTTTCTTATTTTTTTGTCACCCATCAATTGTATCACAACAAATTTTATTCGACTTTTTTTCAAAAAAGTGTTGACACAGACCCGAAATAGTGATATAATAACAAAGTCGTCAGTCGTGACGACGGACAATTTAATATGCGAGCATGCTGGAATTGGCAGACAGGCACGTTTGAGGGGCGTGTGTTTATGACGTGTGGGTTCAAGTCCCACTGCTCGCACCAAAAAAAACGACAAGTACGGTTAGTACTTGTCGTTTTTTACTTATCTGTTCACTCTTCACTTAAATTTTGTATGCCGATGTCGGGCTGCCTCCCTTGCACAGGGAGCCTGACTGTGAGGCGTTAGTTTGTGCGAAACGTCAATTTGCTCGGGCCGATGTGGGCATCGACCCCTACCGCCAAACGCGAATTTTCCGCAGAGGCGAGGGGTGCGTATTGTATTTTGAAAACCGATAGCAGCCGTGCGTCGAAAACATTCCGTCAAAGGATGTGTATGTGTTTTTTATTCTCAGAAGACGAGTTCAGCGCTACCGCACAGCTGTCCGAGGAGTCAAGAATAAAAAACACATACACAGACGATACAAGGCTTAATGCGTGTCAAAATAATATGCACCACCGAGCCGGTATGCAACCGTCGCCCCTTTAGCAAGGGAGGCTTTCGCACGGGCGCAAATTCTGCGCAAAGGCGAGGAGCGTGTGTCGGCGAGTGCCATAGCGGCTGCGTGCCGAGCAGATACACAACATACACGAGCCTATATAATGTTTATTTGTGCGCTATTTTTTCAGCCTCTTGTCCGATTTTATCGCAACCCTCGTGCCGATTGACTGGAATATCTGCACCAATATAATCAGGCAGATGACCGCGACTATCATCACGAGATATTTATATCTGTAATAACCGTAATTTATGGCTATTTTGCCGAGTCCGCCGCCGCCGATTATACCGCTCATTGCGGAATAGCCGAGCACTGTGGTTATGGCTATGGTGAAGTTGGACACAAGCGAGGGTATGCTCTCGGGAATCATCACTTTGGTGATAATCTGCACGGGGCTCGCGCCCATGCTCTGCGCCGCCTCGATAACGTTCGGGTTCACCTCGCGCAGGCTGCTCTCGGCAAGCCTTGCCACAAAAGGCGCCGCCGCAATGACCAGCGGCACTATGGACGCCGGAGTGCCCACCACCGTGCCGACAATCAGCCTTGTGAGCGGAAACACCAGTATCATGAGAATGAGAAACGGCACCGAGCGCAAAAGGTTTATCACCACGTTAATCACGCTCATGACAGGTTTGGGCAGGGGCAGCACTCCGCCGTCCTCGCCGACTACTATCAGCACGCCGAGCGGCAGACCGATAATCACCGCAAAAAGGGTGGATATCAGCGTTACATAAAATGTCTCCCATATGGCGAGGGGCAGCTCTGTGCTGAGGATTTCAACAGCCTCTGTGACCGCCTCGCTTGCAAACATATTACTCATCGTCCTTCACCCTCCTTACGATAATATTCGGTATGGATTGCAGATAAGTCTGCGCCCGTTTTGTCTCGTCCTCGCCGCCGACTATGTCGAGCAGCATATTTCCGTATACCTTGTCGCCTATGCACTTTGTCTGCGCGGCAAGTATGTTTGCCGATATGCCCTCGTCAATAGCCATTTTTGCAATGAGGGGAGTCTCGGCAACCTGCGCGCCGTTGTATATCAGGCGGATTGCCGCCGACGATGCAAAGCCCGGCACGGAGTTGTCCGCTCCGTCGGGAAATACAAGCCGTTTTGCCGCGTCCGAGTGCGGATTGGTGAACACCTCGCTCACGTCGCCCTCCTCTACTACTGCTCCGTTGTCAAGAATTGCCACCTTGTTGCAGATTTTCTCCACTACGCTCATCTGGTGTGTGATGACTATAACGGTTATGCCCAGTTCACGGTTGATTTTTTGAATCAGTTCCAGTATGGACAGGGTGGTTTTGGGGTCGAGGGCGCTTGTGGCTTCGTCGCACAGCAGAATCTCGGGGTCGGTCGCAAGGGCGCGCGCTATGGCTATCCTCTGCTGCTGACCGCCCGAGAGCTGAGCCGGATAGGCGCTGCCTTTGTCCGGCAGCCCCACGGTTTGCAGCAGCTGAGCCGCCCTTTGGCGCGCCTGAGCCTTTTTCATGCCGCCAAGCTCCAGCGGAAAGCATATGTTGTCAAGGCAGGTTCTCTGCATCAGCAGATTAAATCCCTGAAAAATCATTGTTATTTTGCGGCGCTTTTGTCTCAGCTGCGCCGCGGACAGCTTGCCTATGTCCTCGTCATCGATGAGCACTTCGCCGCTTGTCGGGCGCTCAAGCATATTTATGCAGCGCACAAGGGTGCTCTTGCCGGCGCCGCTCATGCCGATTATGCCGTATATGTCGCCGTCCTCGATGGTGAGCGACACCTCTTTGAGCGCCTCCACAGCTCCCGACGAGGTGGTGAAGGTTTTTGTTATGTTTTTTAGTTCAATCATATTTTTCTCCGTATTAACAACAATCAGGGGTGCGCATTTGTGGCACCCCTTTCAGGCAATTCGGTTCCTGAGTCCGATGTCTTTTGTCGGACAGCAAATCGGCTCGGGATATGTGTTGTATATCTGCTCAACACGCAGTCGCTATGGTTCTCGCTGATATACAACGCATACCCCTCGCCTTTGAGCGCATTGCCTATCGTCGTTTATTAATTATTTTTTCAGTGCGTCAATGCTTGTTTGCTTGCCGCCGTAAAGTCCGATAGGCTCAACGTGGAATGCGCCGATAGATACAAGGTGAGTTCCGTTCTGCTCGTTGAAATCGTCAAGATAGGGCTTGTGCTGGAAGTAGTTTGCGTCAATCTCTCCGCTCTCGACAACGTTGTTCGGCTGTACATAGTCGGTGAATTCCTTTACGTCCAGGGTGATGTTCTTGTCCGCAAGTATTTCCTTAACCACTGCAAGTATCTCTGCGTGGGGCGTGGGTGACGCAGCAACGGTAATTGTCTTGCCGGCAAGCGCCGCATAATCAACGCTCTCGTCATAGCCGTCGCCGGGGTTGTCTACCGTGCTTACCACTGCGCCGTTGTATTTCTCTGTGATGAAGTCTTTTACCTTTTGGCTCTCAAGAGCTGCTTTGAGCGCTTTGATGGTGTCGCTGTTTTCATTGCCCTCTTTAACCGCTACTATGTTGCCGTATTCCGAGGATGAATCCTCAATCAGCAGAGAGTCGGACACGGGGTTGAGGTCTGCCTGGATAGCGTAGTTGGAGTTGATTACTGCGTAATCCACATCCTTGAGCACATTCGGCAGCTGAGCTGCTTCAACCTCTTTAAAGGTGATGTTGCCGGGATTCTCGGCAATGTCCTTGATTGTGGCGGTGATGCCTGCGCCGTCTTTGAGCTTGATGTAGCCGTTTTTCTCGAGCAGCAGGAGCGCCCTTGCTTCGTTTGTGGTGTCATTGGGCACTGCGATTGTCACGCCGCTGCCGCTGTTGCCGCACGATGCCAATGTGAGCACTGATATTGCGGCGATAAGGATTGCTAAAATTTTTTTCATTTTGATTTCCTCCCGATTTCGTTATTCTTGAATTTGTATGTGACTATTGTACACCATATGTTAGGATTTGTCCAATACCAAATAATTATCAAAAGTTATAGATTTTTTTTATAAGCCGACGTGTAAAAATCAATCCCTGAGTACCCGATTATCGATTGCCGCATCCTCGCTGAGGGGAGGCTGTGCGCCGCAAAACAAATACCCGTTGCAAAATCCGCTCATATATGATACAATCTGTAATATGATGAAAAAACATAAATCGAGAGGTGCAATATGAATCCCATAGCAGACAAAAAAGCCGTCATCGCAGGCGCAGACTACCGTTTCACCGTGCTGACGGACAGACTTATACGAATGGAATATGACGAAAGCGGCGCATTTGAGGACAGGGCAACCCAGACCGTTGTCAACCGCGGGCTGCCCGTGCCGAAATATACCGTCGAGAGAACCGGCGAGGCGCTCGTCATTGAGACAGAGTGTATACGCCTTACATACCGCGGCGGAAGATTCGCCAAGAACAACCTGCACGCGGAGTATTGCGGCAAAATGGGCTATCAGCGGTTCGACTATTACTACGGCGACGACAACAGCCGCGGCACTCTGCCGGGCACAATACGCACCCTTGACGGGGTGGACGGAGCGGCGACGCTGCCGCCGAGCATCATGTGCCGCCGCGGCATGACCGTGATTGACGACAGCGAGAGCCTTGCCATGGAGGGCGATTTTGTCGAGCCGCGCCGCAAGGGGATTCTTGATGTGTATCTGTTTGCCTATGCCGGTCAGCTGTGCGAATGCCTGGACGCATATTACTCCATAACCGGCGCGACGCCCATGCTGCCGAGGTTTGCCCTGGGCAACTGGTGGAGCAAGTATTATGCTTATTCCGAGGAATCCTATATGGAGCTTATGAACCGCTTTGTCGCGGAGGGCATACCCATGGCGGTTGCGGTCATAGATATGGATTGGCACAAGGTTGACATAGAGCCGAAATACGGCTGCGGCTGGACGGGCTTCAGCTGGAACACAGAGCTTTTCCCCGACCCGAGGCGATTTTTGCGCCGCCTGCACGATATGGGCATGAAAGCAACGCTGAATCTGCACCCTGCATCGGGCATATCAGCGCATGAAGACTGCTACCGGGCGACCGCCGAGGCTATGGGGGTTGACCCCGAGACGGAAAAGAACATTCCGTTTGACATAGCGGACAAAAAATTTGTCGATGTGTATTTTGACAAGGTGATAAAGCCGCTTGAAGACGACGGCGTAGACTTTTGGTGGATGGATTGGCAGCAGGGCAACACCACCAAGCTCGAGGGGCTCGACCCCCTGTGGATGCTCAACCACTATCACTACGAGCACGCGCGCCGCGGAGGCAAGAGCCGCGGATTGCTGTTTTCGCGCTTCTCCGGCTACGGCTCGCACAGATATCCCGTCGGCTTCTCGGGCGACAGCTTTGTCACCTGGGAGACCCTCGATTTTCAGCCGTATTTCACAAGCAGCGCGGCAAATGTGGGCTACGGCTGGTGGAGCCACGACATCGGCGGTCACATGGGCGGAGTGCGTGACGACGAGCTGATGAGCCGCTGGACTCAGTTCGGAGTGTTCTCGCCGATTATGAGACTGCATTCGTGCAACAGCGAGTTTGTCAGGAGAGAGCCGTGGAGCTTCGGCGCAGACACCCACAGCACCATGCGCAAATTCATGCGCCTGCGCTGCGAGATGATACCGTATCTGTACACCATGAACCGCCGCGCTCACGCGCAGGGCAGACCGATTGTGATGCCGATATACTATTTCTTCCCGAATGAGGAAACCGCATGGGAGATGAAGAATGAATATTTCTTCGGCACGGAGCTGATTGTGTGCCCCATAACCCAACCCAAGGACGCTGTGACCAACATGGGCAGCGCGCGGCTCTATCTGCCAGAGGGCGAGTGGTTCGATTTCTTCAATAAATACAGATATTCCGGCGACCGCTGCATAACCGCATACAGGGGCTTTGACGAGATGCCCGTGTTTGCAAAGGCAGGGGCAATCATCCCCATGAGCGCGGCGGAGACCGAGCCCGACGCAAATCCGGACGAGATTATCCTGAACATCTTCCCGGGCGCGGACGGCAGCTTCACCCTCTATGAGGACTCAAACACCGACGAGAGCTACCTCGACGGCAAATATGCCGAGACGGACATTGAGCTTAAGTGGAGTGAGCGCAGACTGGTGATAAAGGCGCCGCGCGGCGACTCGAGCGTGATACCGGCAAACCGCCGCTACAAAATTGTGCTCAACTGCGTTGACGACTGCGGCGTGAGCGCTGACGTGAATTTTGAAAAGACATACGAAAACGGCGCGGTGGTAATACACATCGGCGGCGCAGCCGAAATCCGCTTTGACGGGGGGCTGACCGTGACCGAAAACGACTATAAGGCAAAGGCGTTTGACGTGCTCTACGCAGCGACATACGACAGCTTCCGCAAGGACGCCGTCATGAGGCTTATCCGCACAAAACCGAGAGAGTGCGCCGCGGCGGACGTGTTATCGTCCGATATGCCGCAGAAGCTTAAAGAAGCGCTGCTTGAAGTGCTGGCATAGATAAAAAAACGCCCGTTGACATAAATCCCGAAAGGGCGGCGGAAGCTTTAAAAAGAAATTTTAAAAAATTGTTGACAAATGAAAAATTCCGTTGTATAATCAATTTATTCAAAGGCTATGACCCGAAACAAGTAGGAGCACAGGGACTTTTGAGAGAGCTGCCGTGTGGTGCGAGGCAGTGAGGAATGTGCTTTGAATACATTCGGCGAGCCGCACACCGAAAGGATTTTTGCGACGCGCTTTTGCCCTGCGCAATGTTGTCCGAGTAGGCTGTGACGGAAGGCAACCGTTATCCTGCCGGAGTATAATCCGCAATTTTCCTTTTTGTTTTTTTGCGGCCGTACTTGCAAAGGACAATGCCGTGAGGTCTTGTCAAATTGAGGTGGTACCACGGGAGATACAGTCTCGTCCTCATAATTTCGATTATGCGGACGAGACTTTTTTTGTCCGCAAAAACAAGGAGGAAATTTGTTATGGCAGTAAAAATTCTTATGCTCGCAGTGTTCTTTGCAATCATGATTGCAGTCGGCATCTATTGCCGCAGACACACAACCGATGTAGGCGGATTCGTCTTGGGCGGCAGAAATGTCGGCCCGTGGCTCACAGCATTCGCTTACGGCACGTCTTATTTTTCGGCGGTAATCTTCGTCGGCTATGCCGGTCAGTTCGGCTGGAAATTCGGCATAGCGTCCACATGGATAGGCATAGGCAACGCAGTGCTCGGCTCGCTGCTTGCGTGGATAGTGCTCGGCAGGCGCACCAGACTGATGACCCAGCATCTGCACAGCTCCACCATGCCTGATTTTTTCGGCAGGCGCTACGGCAGCAGCGCACTCAAGATAGTGGCGTCCGTCATCGTGTTTATCTTCCTCATACCTTACACCGCCTCGCTCTACAACGGGCTTTCGCGCCTGTTCTCCATGGCGTTTCCGGGGATCGACTACACGGTATGCGTTGTGGTAATGGCTGTGCTCACGGGCGTGTATGTAATCGCCGGCGGCTACATGGCAACCGCGATTAACGACTTTATCCAGGGCATAATCATGATTGGCGGCATAGTGGCGGTCATCGCCGCGGTGCTCAGCAAAAACGGCGGATTCATGGGCTCGCTCGAGGGGCTCTCGCGTATATCCGACCCATCCGTCTCAAGCCTTGACGGCGTGTTCAATTCATTCTTCGGGCCCGACCCTCTGGGGCTGCTGTTCGTGGTAATCCTCACGTCGCTCGGCACATGGGGTCTGCCGCAGATGGTCCAGAAATTCTACGCCATAGAGAGCGAAAAGGCGATATCAAAGGGTACTGTCATCTCCACTCTGTTCGCGGTAATCGTCGCAGGCGGATGCTATTTCCTCGGCGGCTTCGGCAGGCTTTTCTCCGATGCGGTTGAGCATTCGGCGTCCGGCGCGGTGGTGTATGACTCCATCATCCCGAAGATGCTTGAGGGTCTGCCGGATATACTCATCGGCATAGTGATAATTCTGGTGCTGTCGGCGTCCATGTCCACCCTTTCGTCACTGGTGCTCGCATCCAGCTCAACGCTCACGCTCGACCTCATTGCCGAAAAGAAAAAGAACATGAGCGACAAATCAAAAATCCTCTGCATGAGGGCGTTTATAGTGATATTCATTGCAATCTCGGCGGTGATAGCCGTGGTTCAGGTCAAATTCAATATTATATTCATAGCGCAGATGATGGGCATATCCTGGGGCGCGCTCGCCGGCTCGTTCCTTGCGCCGTTTATCTACGGGCTGTACTTCAAGCGCACCTCGAGAGCTTCCGTGTGGATATCATTCATCTTCGGCACGGGAATAATGGTGGTCAATATGCTGTTTAAGAGCGCGTTTCCGGCAATTCTGCAATCGCCGATAAACTGCGGCGTTGTGGCCATGGTCGCAGGTCTTGTGATAGTGCCCGTTGTCAGCATGTTTACCAAGCAATGCGATAGGGCAGCGGTTGACGAGATTTTCACCTGCTATGACAAAAAGGTGACCGTTTCGGCGAAAAAGGCACTGGATTAAGCTGACGGCATTAAGAGCGAATAAACTTCCGCTTTACATTTAGCAGCGAGGCTTCCCTGCGCAGGCTGCCTCCCTTGCTAAAGGGGCGATGGTTGCCGGTGGCAAGCTGCCTCCCTTGCTAAAGGGAGGCATATCGCCCATGGGCATTATTACAATTGCGCGCAAGAAAAGAGCCGGACATACGTCCGGCTCCTCTCATTTATTAAGTGATGTCAAGTAATTATGAATTACTCAAAATCTTCTTCAGCTACAGGAACTTCTACCACAGGAGTTTCTTCCTTAACTTCTTCTTTTACAGAAGATGTGCTGGTTTCTTCACCTGTTGTTTTGCCTGTTGTTGTTTTATCAAAGTCGCTAGCCTTTACAGCTGCAGAGTTAGCGAAGATTCCCTTATCAAGAGCATCTTTGAATCTGTTGTTGATTGTGTAAACATCAACTACATCTCCATCATAGAGCTTGAAGAATACGAATGTGTACTCACCGTTATCTGCCTTAGCAACATCGGTAGTATACCAATCGCCGGCTGTGATTACAGTGTTCTTAGCTTCGTTGTAAGAATAAGCATTTGTGTTCTTTTCAATTGTGTAAGACTTAACTTCGCTTGCATCCTTGTCAAGAGCAACTTCGATGCTCTTCTTGCTGCTTCTTGTAGTGATGTCTTTGATGTAACCAACTACATAATCAACACCATCTTCAAGACCTGCCTTATTGTTGAACTCGCTCTTATAAGCGCCGTTGAAGCCATCCTTGCTTACTTTGAATCCAGCTTTAGTTACCTGAGCAAGAACTGAATAATCGCTTACAAGACCCTCATCGTTTACATTAGCGACAAATACGTCACCTTTCTTAAGTGCTGTGTATTCGATTGCACCCTTGTTCTTAGAATCACCATCGATGAATATAGCTGTCTTCTTAGCGGTCTCGCCGTTGCTGTAATAAGTTACATTGTAAGAATCCTTGCTGTTATATGTTGACTTATTTACAGAATCAACGACGCAGATACCGTCTTCTTTGCCATAAGCAGCCTGACCCTCTGTAACAACGAATACTGCATACTCGGAATTATCCTTGTCTGCAACGATACCGGTGTACTCACCCTGATCTACGAGAGAGGAGAGCGCGCCAACCGTAGCATCGTCCATATCGCTGTTATCAAGATAGAATATTACAGCGTCAGTAGCAAGTGTTTTACCATTAACCTTACCTGTTGACTCTCTGTACTCGCTGTTAGCATCAACTTTAGCAGTATCATCTACTGCCCCGCTTCCAGTGCCATGTTTAAAGAAATCAAGTGACTTGAGTTCATCGTTTGATGTAACCTTGTATTCAACTACGCGAGTTGCAGGATCTGCCTTGAAAGCAGTCTTGTCTGTAAAGTCTGCAAAAGGCTTTGTAGCCTTAGTAAAGGTATCAGTCTTCTGAGACTCACCATCATTAATAGTGATTGAAGAATTAAGTTTGTATGTTACGATGCCCTTATCAGCAGTAAGCATCTTAACTTCCCAGCCGTCTTCAAATCCGCTGCTCGTGTTGTATGCAGTCTGGAGAATGTAACCATAAGATGTTGTGCCGCCTGTTGTGCCGTCAAAGCCGATTACCTTGCCGTTGATGTCAAGATAGAATGTACCCTCTGTGCCAAGTTTAGCTTTGCCAGCCTTGAAGAATTTGTTCTGGTTGCCGTCAACGTCAACACCGATGTCATACTTAGTGCTGTCGATGAAGATTTCTTCTTTTTCATCGTTGGACTGATCAAGTGAACCTGTTACAGTGTTAGCACCAAGATCAATAATTGTGAGCTTGTTAGCAGCGTTAGCAAAGTTCTTAGCTTCAGGAATCTTAACTTCCTTTGTACCTGCTGTACCACCGTTTGCTTCATTGGTGTCAAGCTCAACGAGCATAGCAAGTACATCATCAGACTTAATGTCTTTGAGGTTCATTGCGTTGCCGTCTTTGTCAGTAATCTTTACAACCTGATTCTTGTCGGAAGAATCAAACTTAACGGAGTTGCCGCCAACAAAGTTGATTCTCTCTCTGTCAGCCTCAACATCGTCTACTATGCCGTGCTCATAAACAGTTACGAGAACCATGTCATAGTATTTGTCATCACTATTCTCTACAAACTCAACTGTTGCATCGTTAATGCCAACGAGTTTTACAATGTCTATCGGATATGTGAGACCAGTCAGCTTATAGCCGTTTACGTATACAGGAGCACCGCCCACTACATCAATCTTAGTTGTCTTTGTAGCGTCAGAATCCTCATAGTATCCAATTGTGCTGTTTGCTCCTCCGATTACAGCGGCATCCTCATCAAGATCATCAGCGTCGATCTTCAGTGAAGAACCGATACCGGAAGATGTAACATAAACGATATCATAGTCAGACTTACCAGCTTTGTAAACATATACGTCTACATTCTGCTGGAGATAAGATTCGATATCAGAGCCGTTGATGTTGAATGTAAGAGCTTTAACTGTCTTGATGTCGTC
This sequence comes from uncultured Clostridia bacterium, assembly GCA_905210855.1. Classification (GTDB taxonomy): domain Bacteria; phylum Bacillota; class Clostridia; order UMGS1810; family UMGS1810; genus RGIG4708. The sequence continues at coordinate 17,529 of CAJLYL010000009.1, read as the reverse complement.
ATATGTGTCGCCCTTGTTGTTCTTGTAACCGAACTCATAGTCATCTGATTCCTCAGAGAGCTTAACGCTTGCTGTGTCATCAGAAGCATCGACAGACTCAACAACACCTGTTGCCTTGTAGATGTCCATCTGAGTAAGAAGTGTCTTGTAGTTGTCGTACTTATCAAGAACTTCGTACTTGGTGTCAGTACCAAAGCCGGTCTGCTCCATGTTCGGAACCTCGAGTGCATTAGCAGTAAGCTGAGCTACTGTGCTTCTGAGAGCAGCAGTGTCTGTGCCCGAAGAAGAAACATTAGCTGTCATCTTTGTGCTGTTAGCAACTGTGAGGTAACCTGTGGGGTAACCGCCTCTCTGTGATGCCATCGGCTCATAACCGAGTGCAACAACGAGCATCTTAACAGCCTCGGCATATGTTACATTGCCTTCCGGATCGAAGATGCCGTTTCCTTTACCGTTTACGATACCCTGCTGTGTAGCGAGGTTTATGTAACCGGTAGCCCAGTGGTCAGCAGCAACATCTGTGAAGATGGTAGCGCCCTTCGCACTGTTTGCAGCATTCTCCATTCCCAATGCACGGCATACAACAGCAGCATATTCTGCTCTTGTGATGGTGTTGTCGGGATTGAAGTTGCCGTTCTCGTCGCCCTGAAGAATCTTAAGAGCTGACAAGAGTTCAACCGCACTTGCATAGTTTGCATCAGCGTCTACATCAGGATAGCTTGCGAAAGCTACTGTTGTAAGCACCATTGTAAGAGCTATTACGAGTGCCAAAACCTTTTTGAGATTTTTCATAATTCTCAAATCCTCCTTAATAAATTTTTTGAAAGAGTTAAAACATTAATGTTGCACCGCACCTCTCTCCTTATACAATACAACACTTTTGCCGAGGGATTGCCTCAGCTTTGCATTGATTATAACACCGGGATGATGTAATAGTCAATGCAGTATTTGTTGTTGTAACGAAATTGTAATGATAGGGCAAACTATGTTACAATTTTGCTACAACAATCAAATGGGCACACGTGTTTTGGCTGCCCAAAACACGCGCTACTTTATTTTATATTTTATTTCCCGAAATGTCAATGGATTTTATGACAAAGTTTTCGGAGTTTTTTTAGGGATTATTGTTATATAAGGCAAAGAGGGTATGTCAAATCGATATTTTGCGTGATTTGCGGGTTGATGAGGGCATCGACCCCTACCGCCAAACGCGGATACTGCGCAGAGGCGAGGGGGTGTGTATTTTATTTTGAGTGAGCGAGTTCTGCGCCACCGCACAGCTGTCCGAGCGAGCCAAAATAAAATATATATCACCGAGCCGTGTACAGACTCATTTTTACAACCCCTCAGTCAGCCTATTTGCCATAGGCTGACAGCGGTCTCGGCTCCGCCTCGGCCGGCGCTTGAATCCCTCCGCCGCCTTTTCATCAAATAATATTTTTTATAAAATATTATTTGACCGGCGGCACCTCCCTTTAGGCAAGGGAGGCTCGCTGTGAAGCGTTAGTTTGTGCGGAAAAGATCATTGGGCGTCACTCCTCGGCGGAGAGCTTTTCAAGCTCCTCCGTAAGGTTGTTCCAGAGCTCATATGTCTGCGAAAGCAGCGCGTTTTTCTCCTCTATTTCGGCATAAATGCCGCTTATCCTATCATAATCCGAGCCGCATTCCTCAAGCCTTGCGTTAAGCTCCTCAACGGCTTTCTCGGTCTCCTCGATAAGCCTTTCGGCATTCTCGAGCTTTTTGGTCTTATTCTTTATGTCGGCTCGGCGGCGCTTCTCCTGCTCATAAGTTCTCGCCGCGCCCTGTGCGCCGCTCTTTTGGGGCGGATTTGCTCCGCCTGCCGCCGCGGCAGCGCTTTTTTCGAGGTAATCGTCATAATTGCCCTCATATCGGTTGATTCCGTCCGGCGTAAGCTCATAAATCTTGTCCGCCGCCTTATTGAGAAAATACCTGTCGTGCGACACAAAGAACACCGTGCCGCCGTATTCCGCCACAGCCGTATCGAGCGATTCCTTTGACGGCAAATCAAGGTGGTTTGTCGGCTCGTCAAGAAAAAGCGTGTTAGCCTTTTCCAACATTATAATAAGAAGCATAAGCCGCGCGCGCTCGCCGCCGCTCAGCTTGCCGACGGGTTTGTACACATCGTCATTCACAAACAGCATAGAGCCGAGGAGCGAGCGAATCTCCGATTCATCGCTGCGCGGCAGCCTGTCCCAAATCTCGTCGATAACGGTCTTTTTGCCGTCGAGTCCGCTCTGCTCCTGATCGTAATAGCTCAGCTCAACATTCCTGCCGAACTCAAACTCGCCTCGGTAATTTCTGTTTATGCCGAGCAGAGTTTTCAGCAGGGTGGATTTGCCCACGCCGTTTGCGCCGATCAGCGCAATCTTCTCGCCGCGCTTTATGTCAAACGTGATGTTTTTTGCAATGTCGGTGAGGACGCCCGATTTGTTCACCGAGAGCGCAAGATTGCTGACGGAAAGCACGTCCTTATATGACGGGTAAACCATGTCAAACGAGAATCTGCACGCGCGCAAATCTCCGTCCGGCCTTTCGATAATCTCCATGCGGTCAATCATCTTCTGCTTGCTCTTAGCCATCTTCGCCGTGGAGGCGCGCACGCCGTTTTTCTCCACATATTCCTCAAGCTTTTTTATCTCCTTTTGCTGAGTGTTGTAGTGGCGCAGCTCCACCTCGCGGTTCTGCTTTTTCTGCTCAAGATATTTAGTGTAATTTCCGCTGTAACGCGTGCATTTGTTACGCTCTATCTCATATATCGCGTCAACAAGGGTATCGAGGAAATATCTGTCGTGCGACACCGTTATCACCGCGCCGCGGTATGACTTGAGATACCCCTCCAGCCACTGCATGGTCTTGAAATCGAGGTGGTTTGTCGGCTCGTCCAGCAGAAGAATCTCGGGAGACTCCAGCAGCAGCCGCGCCATGGCAAGCTTGGTCTTTTCGCCGCCGCTCAGCCTCGATGTCTCCGTGTTCACATCAAAATCGCCAAACCCCATGCCCGAGAGCACGGTCATAATCCTTGCGCGCAGCTCAAAGCCGCCTTTTTTCTCAAACTGCTCGCTCGCCGCGCCGTAGCGGCGCATAATGCGGCTGTGCTCCGCCTCGTCCGTGACGGACGCCATCTGCGATTCCAGGGCGCGCATCTCATCCTCAAGCGCCACAACATCATCAAACACGCTCATCATGGTTGACCATATTGTCCTGCCCAGGGCGTGCTCGCTGTTTTGCCTGAGGAATCCTATGCGCGATTCCCTCGGCGTGAAAACCGAGCCGCCGTCATGCGGCAGCTCGCCCGAGATAATCCTCAAAAGCGTGGTTTTGCCCGCTCCGTTCACTCCTATGAGCCCGACCTTTTCGTTGTCGGCAATGTTCATGGAGACTCCCTCGAGCACTGTGTCCACGCCGAAGCTTTTTGATATATTCCGAATCTGTATTGCCATTGTTATTTTACCTATGCCTTTCGTGAATAGCACGCCGCCACCGCATACACGCGGTTTGCGCCGTTTATCCTGAGCAACCGCGAAATCTCGCCGACGGTTGCGCCGCTTGTGTACACATCGTCCACCACGATGATATCCCTGCCGCGTATGTCCGCAAGGAGATTGAACTCAAACGCATTGCGTATGAAGAATTTCTTGTCGCAGTCGTCCATGCCGCTCAGGCGGTCTATCGGCTTTATTTTGTACAGGACGTCGCCGAGATATTCCGAGCCGAGCATATGCGCGACGTACCTCGCGATAACCTCCGACTGATTGTAGTCTCTGTCGCGCGACATATGAATGGGCACGGCTATGACGGCGCAGCGCTTCGGCTCTATTTTCATATCCCTGACCTTGGACGCAATGACGCGCGCAAAGGTATACCCGGGATATCTTATGCCGCTGAATTTATAGTCAATCATGACGCGGCGGATTCTGCCCCGGTAGGGCATGGGCGACATAATCAAATCGCAGCCGTGCACCCGGGCGGCAAACATGGGCGGCTGTGCCGCAAGCTTTTCGCGGCAGGCACGGCAGAGGCAAAAGCGGCGAAAGAGAGAAACCTCCTTTCCGCACATAAAGCAGCTGCGCGGAAACGCCAGGTCAAGCAGGGCAGAGCGAATGTCAGCTATCGGCATTTGCCGCCTCGGACACAATTTTTTCTCTCAACCCCGAATACCGCCTGTTTTCTTTGTTGTTATCCACCATGGCGCGCATGATGTCCTCCCTGCCCACAAGCACCACAAGGTCGCGCGCGCGGGTGATGCCCGTGTAAAACAGATTTCTGCTGATGAGCATATGGGGCGCGTCATACAGGGGGATAATCACCGCCGGAAACTCGCTGCCCTGGCTCTTGTGTACCGTGACCGCGTAGGCGAGGTCTATCTCGTCAAGGTCGCGAAAATCGTACACGACCATGCGCTCATCATACCTGACGCTCAGTGTGGAAAATCTCTCGCTGATTTTGTCTATTATGCCGACGTCGCCGTTGAACACTCCGCTGCCTGCCGTGCCATCGTCCGTTGTCCACGCTATGTCGTAATTATTCTTTATCTGCATAACCTTGTCGCCCTCGCGGAAGATTATGTCACCGTATTTTTTCTCTTTTTTGTCGTCGCACGGCGGATTGAGCACGCTCTGCAATCCGCTGTTGAGGCTGTACACTCCGCAGACGCCTTTTTTCGCCGGGGAGAGCACCTGAATGTCGAATGGATCGTAGCCGTAGGTGTGCGGAAGCCTTGCCGAGCAAAGCGACATTATGTATTCAAAGCCGCTGTGCGCATCGGGAAAAGAAGCAAAATAAAAATCCTTGCCCTTGACATTGCACTGCGGATAAGCTCCGCTGTTTACATTGTGTGCATTTACGACTATCATGCTCTCCTTTGCCTGGCGAAAAATCTCCGTAAGCCTTATCACGCCGACTGCGCCGCTGTCGATTATGTCCTTGAGCACATTGCCCGGGCCCACCGACGGCAGCTGATTGACATCGCCCACCATAATGAGGCGTGTGCCGTCCTTCACGGCGCGCAGCAGACTGCTCATGAGCACAATATCCACCATGGACATCTCATCTATGATGATGACGTCGCTCTCTATGGGCTTGTCCTCATCTATGCCGAATTCCGGTTCGTCCGATTCATCGTGAAAGCCCGCCTCGAGCAGACGGTGAATGGTTTTTGCCTCGGTTTTGCACACCTGGCTCATACGCTTTGCCGCTCTGCCCGTCGGTGCGGTGAGGGTAACGCTGAGTCCTGCCATATGCATGACATCTATAATTGCATTTATGATAGTGGTTTTTCCCGTGCCGGGGCCGCCGGTTATCACGAGCACACTGTTCTTGAGCGCGCACTCCACCGCCTCGCGCTGCAAGTCGGCAAGCTTCATGCCGCGTTTTTTCTCGGAGATATCTATCCGACGGCGGATGTCATCCTCATCATAATCATATTTCACGCGCGCAAGGGCGCAGATTTTCTTTGCAACATTCTCCTCGCAGCGGTAGTGAGAGGCACAATAAACACGGCGCTCATCGCCCGACGTCTCACACACAAAATGACCGTCCGCCTCGAGCAAGCCTATAACGCCGTCAACATCGCCCTCGCCGACGCGCATCATCTTGGCGCTGAGGCTGCAAAGCGCCTCGCGCGGAAGATAGGAATGACCGAAACGGGTGTTGTATCTGAGGGTATACACCGTGCCTGCCTTGAGGCGCATCTCGCTGTCACGCGGAAAATCGAGCCGCGCGGCGATGTCGTCCGAGGTTTTAAATGAGATGCCGTCTATGGTGTCGCAAAGCATATACGGATTTGCCCGAATCAGCTCCACTGCGGCGGTGCCGAGGGTTTTAAAGATTTTTGCGGCGTAGTTTACCGAGATGCCGAACCCCTGAAGAAACATGACGAGGTTTGAAGCGCCGACCTGCTCGTTGTAGCTGTCGCGCATGGCTATCGCCTTGCTCTTGCTGATGCCCTTTATCGCCGCAAGCTTCATGGGGTCGTTTGCTATGACTTCAAGCGACTTTTCGCCGAATTCCTCAACAATCTTTTTTGCCGTGGATTCGCGGATTCCCTTGATTATGCCGGAGGCAAGATATCTGTAAACAGTCTCGCAGCTGCACGGCATCCTTTTTTCAAACATCTCCGCCTTAAACTGCTCGCCGTAGACGCTGTGATTAATCCATCTGCCGGTAAGAATGACATATTCGCCCACGGAGAGCCCGTGCATATAGCCCACGGCAACAAAGCTGTCGGTTTCATTTTCAACCTCGATAACCTTGTAGCCGTTATCGTCGTTGCCGAATATTATGTCGGTGACCTCGCCCTCGACCTTTTCAAGCTCTGTGTTAGCCAATGTAATCATCCTTTGCGCAATAATAATTTAATTATATAATAATCAGCATTTCTTGTCAAATGTTTTTGGAAAATATCTTGATTTTTGCAAATTAACGGTGTATAGCGGGGCATTGGTTGAGGTATTTTGGAAACCGCTAGCAGCACGGCGAAAGTATTCTGTCAAAGGAGGTGTATGTATTTTTTATTCTCAGACGACGAGTTCGGCGCAAAGGCTCGGGGCATATGTTGTGTGTCAGCGAGATCCATAGCGCCGTCAGGTCGCGTGTCGAGCAGACACATAACATATGGCACGAGCCGATACACAAAATTCCGCAAAGGCGAGGGGCACGCAAACTCATCCTAAACCATGCTGTTTGCAAGCATAAGTTTAATTCTGTTCTCCTGGTTAACCCTGGACGCACCGGCGTCATAGTCAATCGCCACAAGATTAACATCGGGATATTTTTCCTTAATATGTTTCATCATGCCCTTGCCGACAATATGATTCGGCAGACAGCCGAAAGGCTGAGCGCAAATGACATTCTTAACACCCTGCTCAATAAGCTCCAGAATCTCCGCAGTAAGCAGCCATCCCTCGCCCATCTTTGCGCCCAGACCGATAAAACCCTTTGTCAGTTTGTACACATGATTAAAATTAGACGGCGGAGCAAACGTGCTTTTTTCCTTTATGAGCCGAATAACATAGTTCTGACGGGCTATGAGATAATCATAGATAAGCTTGGCAAACTTCGCCTTAAGCCTGCCGATATCGTACAGCTTGGCGTCCACAATGCTGTTGAACACACAGTACATACAAAAATCGAGCAGACCGCCCATGCGCACCTCCGCACCCTGATCTGCGAGGAAATCCTCAAGGTCGTTGTTGCCGAGCGGCGAAAACTTCACAAAAATCTCGCCGACTATGCCGACAATCGGTTTTTTCTCGCCGGAAAGCTCTATTTTGTTAAAATCGTCCACTATACTTGCCATGTTAGCTTCTATCTGTCTGCGGCTGACCTTTTTGTCGGCAAAGAGCCGCGCGCACGCTTTTGTCCATTTGTCTATGACGGCGTCACACTCACCGTGCTTCACCTCATACGGACGGCACTGGTTGCCCAGGTGCATGAGCAAATCGCCCACGGACACTGCGTAAAGCAGATTTTTTATCATGGGCAAAGTAAGCTTGACCGCATTGTCCAGTCCCGAAACGTTAAGGCTGAGCACGGGGATATATTCGTAACCGGCTTTCTCCAGCGCCTTGCGCAGCAGAGAAATGTAGTTTGACGCACGGCAGCCGCCGCCCGTCTGAGTGATGAGCAGGGCGATTTTGTGCTTGTCGTAGCCGCCGTGTTCTATGGCATCTATCAGCTGACCGATAACCACCTGTGCCGGATAACAAGTATCGTTGTGCACATATTTCAGCCCCTCTGCGCGCACCCTGTCGCCCTTGTTGGTGAGCAGTTCGGCGTTGTAGCCGTTGGCGCGCAGCACACTTATCGCCATAGTGAAGTGTATCGGAAGCATGGTCGGCACAAGTATTTTGTAGTCTTTTTTCATGTCGTCGGTAAAGGTTGCATATTTCATATCTTACCCTCCCTTTCCTCCAGAGCGGCAATGAGGCTGCGCAGCCTGATCTTAACCGCGCCGAGATTATTTATCTCGTCAATCTTAAGCTGCGTGTATATCTTGCCCTTGTCCTCAAGTATGGCGCGCACCTCGTCCGTGGTTATTGCGTCTATGCCGCAGCCGAATGAAACAAGCTGAACCAGATTGCAGTCGTCGTGCTCCGTGACATATTTTGCAGCGTTGTAGAGCCGCGCGTGGTATGTCCACTGGTTGAGCACATCCACCTTTGCAGGGGCAGTCATGTCGCACACAGCGTCCTCGCTCACCACAACAAATCCGAGCGATGTTGCCAGTTTGTCAATAAGATGACATATCTCCGGGTCGGTGTGGTACGGTCTGCCGGCGAGCACGAGAATCCGCCTGCCGTTTTTCCGTGCGTAGTCTATATATTCCTCGCCCATGCGATGTATGCCGTCCATATATTCACCATACTCCGCAAGCCCTTTTTTTATAGCCGCCTTCAATGCGGCGCGTGTAAATCTGTAACCCCTCTCGGCAAACGCCGCCTGGAGTTCCTTGGCAAGCGCCGCATTGTCGTTTATATTGAGATACGGCATAAAGAGTTTGCCGCCGAGCGCCTTTATATTTGAATTGAGCAGTTCGGAATAGTACGCCACAACAGGGCAGTTGTAGTGATTGTCGCCCGTGTGTTCGTCAAAGTTGTAAGTCAGGCACGGATAGAATATCATGTCAACATTCTTTTCCAAAAGCTCCTCTATGTGACCGTGCATAAGCTTTGCCGGATAGCACGCCGTATCGGACGGGATGGTGTGCTGCCCCTTGATATACGTCTTCCTGCTCGAGAGCACGGAGAAAACCACATCAAACCCGAGCGCGGCAAAAATACCGTGCCAAAACGGCGCTAACTCATACATACCCAGAGCCATAGGCAGTCCGGCTGCCGCCCTGCCGCCCTTGTGTTCTCCGCCGCCGAGCACCGAAAGCCTTTCGCGCTTGTATTCGTAGATATCCGGCAGCGCGTCACCGCCGCTTTTCGCTCCCGAGCCTTTTTCACACTTGTTGCCCGAGATGAATTTTTTGTCGCCGAATATGTTTATCGTGAGGTTGCAGTGGTTCTCACAGCCGTTGCAGTTTACCGCCTTTACGGTGTGAGTGAAGTTTTTCAGCCCGTCGGGCGTGATGATTGACGACTTCTCGGGTGCGTTGTTCTTGGCATACAGCGCCGCGCCGTATGCACCCATAAGTCCGGCAATCTTGGGTCGGATGACATTTGTTCCGACCTCTTTTTCAAAACTGCGCAGTATTGCGTCATTTAAGAATGTGCCGCCCTGAACAACTATGTTCCTGCCCAGCTCGTCCGCCGAGTTTACACGCAGCACCTTATATATGGCATTTTTGACAACGCTCATGGAAAGCCCCGCGGATATATCTTCCACCGAGGCGCCGTCTTTCTGCGCCTGCTTTACCGATGAATTCATAAACACGGTGCACCGCGAGCCGAGGTCTACCGGATGTTTCGATTTAAGTCCGAGTTTGGCAAACTCCGGCGCGTCATAACCGGCAAGATGCGCAAAGGTCTCTATGAATGAGCCGCAGCCGGACGAACACGCCTCGTTGAGCAAAATGCTGTCTATGGAATTGTTCCTTATCTTAAAGCACTTCATGTCCTGTCCGCCGATGTCCATGATGAAGTCAACATCAGGGTTAAAATGCTTTGCCGCAAAAAAGTGAGCCATCGTCTCCACAATGCCCCTGTCCACGCCGAATGCGTGCAGAACAAGCTCCTCGCCGTAGCCTGTGACGGCGCTCGACTTTATTTTCACCTTGTCGGTCAAGAGCGAATATATCTTTTCAAGCTGTTCTTTTATTATCCGGGTGGGGCTGCCGAGGTTCGAGCCGTAGTATTTGTAGAGTATGCTGTCGTCATCGCCTATGAGCACAAGTTTTGTGGTGGTGCTGCCGCAGTCTATGCCGAGGTATGCGCCGCCCTCATAGCCGTCAAGTTCTCTCTCGGGCACATCCGAGCCGGAGTGACGGCGGACAAATTCTTCATATTCCTCATCCGAGGCAAACAGCGGCTCTTCCTGTGACAAATCCGCCGCGGAATTTGCCGCCGCGGTCAGCAGACGTACAAGCTCGTCAAAGGTGTACTCGCTCGTCTTGTCCGACGCATAAATCGCCGAGCCGAGCGCAACAGAGAGCAAGCCGTATTCGGGGAACACGGCATTTTCGCCGCTCAAACCGAGGGTCTCGGTAAACCTCTCGCGCAGTCCCTTGCAGTAATACAGCGGCCCGCCCAGGAACATCACCTTGCCTTCTATATCGTAACCCTGCACAAGACCGGATATAGTCTGATTGACCACCGCCTGATATATGCTCGCCGCAATGTCCTCCTTGCGCGCGCCCTGGTTAATCAGCGGCTGAATGTCCGTCTTGGCGAACACGCCGCAGCGCGATGCTATGGGGTAGATTCTCGTGTGCTTAAGGCTAAGTTCGTCAAGCTCCGTCACCGACACATTGAGCAGCGACGCCATCTGGTCTATAAACGCCCCCGTACCTCCGGCGCAGGTGCCGTTCATCCTCTCATCCGTCACACCGGTAAAGAAAATTACCTTGGCGTCCTCGCCGCCAAGTTCTATCACCACCCCTGTGTCAGGTTCCAGGCGCTTGACCGTCTCTCCCGTGGCAAACACCTCCTGGATAAAAGGCAGCCCTGCCTCCGTGGCAAGCCCGTAGCCTGCCGAGCCGGATACGGCAAGCTTTATCGGTTCATTGCCGACAAGCTCCCCTATGCCGCGCACAAGCTCCAGCGTGGTCTCGCGCACCTTGGAGTGGTGGCGCACATAACATTCGTATTCTACACTGCCGCCCTTTATGAGTACAAGCTTGACCGTGGTCGAGCCGACATCTATGCCGAGCGTGGTGTGTTGTATATTAAGTTTCATTCCCTTAATCAATGTTTCTTTACTCCTTCCGGCGCTAAACCGCCCAAAGATACATATGTAATAATTTTAACACAAAATCCGACAAATTTCAAACAAATTTACGGTAAAAAAACTTCCTTGCCTGCCAATATTAACAGTATGTTCACAAATGTAATTTTAGAATGCTTTTTACGCTTCTTCGTTTTTTCATTTTCAGTTTGGGATTGATTTTTTCAGCATAATGTGGTACAATGGGTTCATAAACAAATGCATTGGAGACTTAATAAATGAGCAGAAAATTCATATCGATAATAACAGCCGCCGCGCTTGCGGCGTGTGCCATGACCGCCTGCGGCGGAGATGAGGAAGAAATCGCCTACACCGAGACAACGGAGATACAAAACGCCGAGCTTATGTTTTCCGCAAACGACCTTGCCGGACTGACGGGTCTGTGCGAAGCCATGGCGGAGAATAACGACGACAAGGAGACAAGGGATAATTTTTTTGCATATTTCCTCGACAGGGTATCAAAGGTAGACAGTGACAATGACGAAAGGCTGTACGCAACCACGGTGAGCGTGATAGACAGGTGTCTGCAATATCCGCTGACGTCGGCAGCAGTGGTGAACGGTCTGCAAAAGACATACAACAGCATCGACTCAAAAATGATTGAAAAGGTAAAAGAATACATGACGGGAAAATGGCGCAGAATAGACAACACCTCTCTGTCGGGAACAGTGGTTGAGGTGCAAAACGACCCCGAATTCGGCTTTATATCGCGCATAACCGCCCTGCCGGACGACCCCGACCTGAAGTTTAAAATCGGAGACATAAAGTGGAATGACATAGAGTTTGCAAACCACAAAATGTTTTTCCTCTCCGACATGACAACCACGGAGACGACGGGGCAAAAGATCTACTACAAAAACGACGATTCCGCGGTGAGCTCATTCCGCGGCGCTACCGCGATACTCGACGCCGACAGAGACACAATAACCATAACCTATGACCGCGCTTCAAGCGTGACAAGCGGCGCAAGGCAGGCGTGGGTGAAGGTCGGCTCGGATAACGACAACCGTGACGCATACAAAAACTACCTCGACGCAGAGGGAGGCGAAGAGGGCGCGGAAAATCAGCCCGATGAGCAGAGCGCCGAGAGCGGCGGCAACGGCATCATGGCCATGACGCGCAGCGACAGCCAGCTGAGAGACAACAGCATAGGCAACGGTGCTGTGGGAGAATAATCAAAACAGGCGTGTATCAAAAAGAAAGCATTTTTGATACACGCCTGTTTTTTAATTTTTTGCGCCTATTATTCTGAATTTTTTGTATCTGTTGTCACAGAGCACCTCTGTCGGCAATTCGGCAAGTCTGTCCAGCTCGGACGAAATTTCCGCCTTGACAGCCTCGCTTATGCTGTCATAATCTCTGCCATCCTCCGAGATAACCTTATCTGCAATGCCGAAAGAATAAAGGTCTGCCGCGGTAAGTTTCAGCGCTTCCGCCGCGTCCGCCGCCTTAGCGGCGTCCTTCCACAGTATGCTTGCGCATCCCTCGGGGGATATGACGGAATAAACCGCGTTTTCAAGCATTATTATGGAATCCGCCACAGAGAGCGCAAGCGCTCCGCCGCTGCCGCCCTCGCCGAGGACGACCGACACAACGGGAACTGTGAGCGTCATCATCTCCATGAGATTCTCCGCAATGGCAAGTCCCTGCCCCCTCTGCTCCGCACCTATGCCGCAGTACGCCCCGGGGCTGCTGATAAAGCAGATTACCGGACGGTTAAACTTCTCCGCCTGTTTCATAAGGCGCAGAGCCTTTCTGTAACCCTCGGGACTCGGGCAGCCGAAGTTGCGTTTCATGCGCTCCTCAATCGTGTCGCCGCGCTCCATTGCAACAACTGTCACGGGTCTGCCGTTCAATCTGCCTATGCCGCCGACAACCGCGCCGTCATCGGCAAAACGCCTGTCGCCGTGCAGCTCGACAAAATCCGTTATCATCTTTTTTATGTAAAATGCACCTGTCGGGCGTTTGCCCTCCCTTGCGTGCACCACTCTGTCATATGCATTCACCAAAACGCACCTCCCTATCGGCTGTGAATCCGCAGTATATTCTCTATCTCCGCCTTTAGCCTGCCGCGCGGAACAATGGCATCGACAAAACCGTGCTCAAGCAAAAATTCCGAGCGCTGAAAACCCTCGGGCAGCTTTTGCCCCGTGGTCTGCTCTATCACGCGCGCACCGGCAAAGCCGACAAGCGCCTTTGGCTCGGCAAGGATTATGTCGCCTTCCATTGCAAAGCTTGCCGTCACGCCGCCCGTTGTCGGGTCTGTGAGAACCGTTATGTACAGCAAACCGGCATCGGAATGGCGTTTGACCGCACCGCTGACCTTTGCCATCTGCATGAGAGAATATATACCCTCCTGCATCCTTGCACCGCCCGATGTGGTGAAACCGACAACCGGCAGTTCCTTGCTGAGCGCAAGCTCGAATGCACGGGTAATCTTCTCACCGACAACAGTGCCCATGCTGCCCATCATGAATTCCGAGTTCATGACAAAAAGCACATATTCCTCGCCGCCGCTCTTTGCAATGCCGTATGATACAGCGTCCTCGCAGCCGCTCGTCTTTCGTGCAGACTCGAGTTTTTCCTCATAGTGAGGAAAACCGAGTATATCGCTGCTTGACATATCCGCGTCCAGCTCCTCAAAGCTGTCGCAAATCATGCGCACACGCTCGGCAGGATTCATCCTGAAATATGCGCCGCAGTTCGGGCAGATTTTGAGCAAATCACCGTCTGCAAACACGGTATGTTCACCGCATTTTTTGCACACAAATTCGGGTGTGCTCTGTTTTGGTTTAAAAAGTTCTTTCAGTTTTCCGAGTTTTTCTATCATCTCTAATCCTCCGGATTCTTTTTGACAATTGCGAAAGAAAAATCCGCCGTAACAGCCGTCTTGCCGTTGACCTTGCCGACGCCGTGCGCAAACCAGAAAGGCTCGTGCGATCGCGTTATGCTGCATTCCGTTTCAAACAAATCCCCGGGCTTTACCGGTGACTTGAACCGCACTTTGTCAAGTCCGGTGAAGTACGGCAGAGAGTCGCCGTCCATTTTGTCCGCCATGAGCACACAGACAGACTGCGCCATAATCTCGCAGAGTATCACTCCCGGCACAACGGGATTTTCGGGAAAATGTCCGTCCAGAAACCATTCGCTGCCGACAATTTTTTTCTTGCCGTATGCCGTGCCGTCCTTTACACTCGCCTCATCTATCAGCAGCATACTGTCGCGGTGCGGCAATATGCCCATTATCTCCTCTTTGTTCATCAGTCGCGCACCTCCCGAAACGCCAGACACGCATTGTGACCGCCGAATCCGAGTGAGAGCGAAAGCGCCAATTCAATATCTGTGCTTACCGCTTTGTTGGGCGTGTAGTCCAGGTCGCAGTCCTCATCGGGCACTTTGTAGCCGATGGTGGGCGGCACCGTGTTGCCGCGCAGCGCAATAATTGCCGCAATTGCCTCCACAGCGCCTGCCGCGCCGAGCATATGACCCGTCATTGACTTGGTGGAGCTGATGTGCACCTTGTATGCGTCATCGCCGAAAACTCTCTTTATGGCGATTGTCTCCGTCTTGTCGTTAAGCGGTGTGCTTGTGCCGTGCGCATTGATATACACCTTGCTGCTGTCATATTCTCCGGAATCCGCAAGTGCCTGAACAATGGCGTTTGCACCGCCTATTCCGTCAGGATCGGGAGCAGTCACGTGGTAAGCGTCGCACGTGTTTCCGTAGCCGACAACCTCGGCATAGATTGTTGCGCCGCGTTTCTTTGCGTGCTCGTATTCCTCAAGGATGAGCGCGCCTGCGCCCTCGCCCATGACGAAACCGCATCTTTCCTTGTCAAAGGGAATCGACGCCCTGTCCTTGTCGTCGCTCTCGCACAGCGCCATACAATTGATGAAGCCGGCAAAACCGAGCGGATTTATCGATGCCTCTGCGCCGCCTGCGATAACCGCGTCCGCATAACCACCCTTTATTGCGCGGTAAGCCTCGCCTATGCAGTTTGACCCCGTGGCACACGCAGTCACTATGGAAAGGCAGGGGCCCTTAGCGCCGTATTTAATGGCGATGTTGCCTGCAGCGATGTTTGATATCATCTTGGGGATGAACATGGGCGAAACCCTCTTGGGGCCTCTGTTCATAAGGTTGGTGTGCTCACTGACTATCGTTTCAAAACCGCCTATGCCGGAGCCGAAATACACACCGAGGCGCTCGGGGTCAACATTGCCTATGATGCCGCTGTCCTCTGTTGCCTGCTGAGCCGCCGCCAGGGCGTACTGCGAATAGTGGTCAAGTCTGCGCGCCTCGCTCTTGTCCATGTACAGGCTTGTGTCAAAATCCTTGACCTCCCCTGCAAGGCAAGCCTTAAAATCGGTGGTGTCAAACTTAGTCACCCTGTCTATACCGTTTTTTCCGGCAATGATATTCTTGCGAAAATCCTCCGTATTATTTCCGACAGGCGATATAACACCCGTGCCGGTTACAACAACTCTCTTGTTCATAGCCTTGTTCCTTTCATTAATCTTCATGCATTTACATTGCAATTCCGCCGTCTATACGGATTACCTCGCCCGTGATGTAGTCGGACGCGGAATCCGCCAGAAAAGCCGCCAGCGCGGCAACCTCATCAGCGTTGCCCATTCTGCCGAGCGGAATGGATTTCAGCACCGCCTCGTTACCGTCAAAGCTCTCCGTCATGTCGGTTCTGATGAATCCCGGGGCAATGGCGTTGCAGCAGATGTGCCTTGAAGCAAGCTCCTTTGCCACGGTCTTGGTCAGCCCTATTACGCCCGCCTTGGACGAGGCGTAGTTTGCCTGACCGGGGTTGCCCATTATGCCGGCAACCGAGCTGATGTTGATGATTTTGCCGTATTTCTTCTTAAGGAAATTTTTGCAGCAGTGTTTAATCATGTTGAATGAACCTTTGAGATTGGTATCAACCACGCTGTCAAAATCGTCCGCATTCATCTGTAAAATGAGTTTATCCCTTGTGATGCCGGCGTTGTTTACCAAAATATCCACTCCGCCGAAATCCTTTATAACCTGTACCACGGTGTCCGCGCACGCGTCAAAATCCGCCACATCGCATTTATATATATTTATTCTGCCTCCGCGGCTCTCTATGTCCGCCTTCAGCTCATTGGCTTTTTCCTCGCTGCCGCAGTACACCGCGGCAATCGCCGCGCCCTCATCGGCAAATTTTTGAGCAATCGCCCTGCCGATACCCCTGGACGCGCCCGTTATGAGCGCCACTTTATCATTAAGCATCGGTTTTCACCGCCTCAGCTATCTCCGCAAGAGATTCATAAGTCTCTGCGGAATATACTCTTGCCTCGGGGGCAATTTTTTTGATGAGACCGCACAGCGTTTTGCCTGCGCCCGCCTCGATAAAATCGGTGTAACCGTCCGCGCACATCCTCTTTATGGTGTCGCACCAGCGCACGGGATTGTTCATCTGCTTTGACAGAGTGTCAATCGCTGCGCCCTCATACGGTGCGGCGGTGTAGTTTGCATACACCGGAAGTGAAGGCTCGGCAAGGTTCAATCCGCCGAGGTATTCTTTGAAATTCTGCGCCGCTCCGTCCATATACGGTGAGTGAAAAGCCGCGCCGACCGCAAGGTCAACCACCCTTGCGCCCTGCTCTTTGGCAATCGGTTTCAGCTGCGCTATGGCTTCCTTTGAGCCGGCAACAACCGTCTGCACGGGTGAATTGTAGTTCACGGGGTAGATTTTTTCGCCGCCGCTGCGGATGTCCGAGCAGATTTTCTCCACAACGGAGCTGTCCGTCTTGAGCACGGCAGCCATAGCGGTGTCGTATGCGTCCGCCGCCTGCTGCATATATTGACCGCGGCGCGTGACTATCGAAAAGCCCTCTTCGCAGGTATATGCTCCGCCGTATGCCAGCGCGGCTATTTCGCCGAGAGAAAATCCGGCAACTCCGTCAGCCGCAACGCCCATTTCCATTAAAGCAAGTGCGGCGCATATATCCACAAGATAGAGACACGGCTGAGTATTCTCTGTTCGTTTGAGTTCCTCCGCAGTGCCCTCAAAAGACTGCGCAATCGTGCCGGGGCGAACCGTCTCGGCATAATCGTACAGTTTTTTTGCAACCTTAGAATTATCGTAAAAGGATTTTCCCATGCCGGGGTACTGAGCACCCTGACCCGAAAAAACTATTGCTGTTTTACCCATTTTGAAGCTCCTTTCAAAATGCTTTCCGCCTCATCGCAGATTTCCTTTATTATGTCCGCGGCGCTCTGCTCGCGGTCAACCATACCGGCAATCTGACCGGCGAGGAAGCAGCCTTTCTTTTCGTCGCCCTCTTTCGCCGCAAGGTAAAGCGCGCCGACAGCGAGCTGTTCCAAATCTTCGTCTGATATATCTGTATATTCAGCCTTGGCATACGACCGCGAAAACGGCGTTTTGAGACTTCTTACCGGATGTCCGAGCCTTCTGCCGGTCACTACGGTAGATATATCCCCTGCCTTTAAGACTTTGTTTTTGTAATTTTGGTGAACTCCGCACTCCTTTGCAACAAGGAATCTTGTGCCGAGCTGAACTCCGCAGGCACCGAGCATAAACGCCGCGGCAACTCCGCGTCCGTCCGCTATGCCGCCTGCCGCCAT
>CAJLYL010000008.1 GCA_905210855.1 uncultured Clostridia bacterium | reverse complement strand
CAGATAAAAATCTCCGCCGCCGGGCCGTTCGCGAATCTCATCATGTTTATCTGCGGATATGCGGCTTCGGCCTTTGCGGACTCGCACCTTATGCATTTTTTTGTGCAGACGAATTTTGTGCTCTTCGTCTTTAATCTCATCCCCTGCGTACCTCTCGACGGCAGCGAAATTCTGCGCTCCGCCGTGAGCGCGCGCAGAGGGATAATCAATTCTTACCGAAGCGTAAAAAAAATCTCCCTCGTCATCACAACGTTTTTCTTTGCGCTCGGTGCGCTGTATCTCTATGCAAAGGCTAATCCGTCGCTCCTTGTGATAGCCGTGCTCGCGGCGCAGAGCGTCCGCCGGCGCAACGCCGCGGTGATATGCGCCGCAAAAGAGATTTTCCTCGGCAACATCCGCTCAAACCCAAACCGCATAAAGACGGTGCGCTTTGCCCCGGAGGACACGGTTAGCAAGGCGGTGCGATACGTCGGCTTTTGCTATACTCTGCGCGCCGAGTTTGAGTGCGGCGGTAAAATGCAAGCCCTGAGCCAGGACGACATAATCCGCGCCGCAAGGGTGAATCCGTGCGCAGCGCTGAGCCAACTGCGGCAAAAACGGGAAAAATATTGCATAAAATCCGATTCAAAGATTGAAAACGGGAAAAAATTATAGTATAATAAAATGTATATAAAATTTTGTACCGGAGATTATCATGAAAAAACAAATAGAAAACATTCTTCCGCTTGTGGAAAAGCCCGCGCGCTACACAGGCAATGAATTTAACAGTGTACACAAAAACGCAGATGACGTGAAAATCCGCTTTGCATTCTGCTTTGCCGATGTGTACGAAATAGGTATGTCGCACCTGGGCATGAAGATACTCTATCATCTGCTCAACGAGCGCAGCGATACCTGGTGCGAGAGGGTGTTCGCCCCATGGGTGGACATGGAGGACAAAATGCGCGAAGCAAACATACCCCTCTTTGCACTGGAATCCATGGATCCGATAGCCGACTTTGACTTTATCGCATTCACTCTGCAATACGAGATGTGCTACTCCAACATAGTCAATATGCTCGACCTTGCCGGAGTGCCCCTGCTTCAAAAGGACAGGAAAGACGGCGACCCCTTTGTTTTTATGGGCGGCCCGTGCGCATACAGCGCAGAGGCGATAGCTCCGTTTGCAGACTTTTTCCAGCTCGGCGAGGGCGAGGAGATGATGAATGAATGCATGGATTGCTATATCGAGTGGAAAGAAAATGGATTGCCGAGAGAAGATTTTCTCAAAATGGTGTCAAAGATTGACGGAATATACGTGCCGTCATTCTATGATGTGGACTACAACGCCGACGGCACGGTGAAGGCCATCACCCCGATAAACGACGAAGTGCCGAAAACGGTTAAAAAAAGAGTGATAGAGAACCTGGACGCAGTGTACTACCCCGACAGAATAATAGTTCCGTTTATAGAGATAGTACACGACCGCATAATGCTCGAGGTGTTTCGCGGCTGCATAAGGGGCTGCCGCTTCTGTCAGGCAGGCATGATATACCGCCCCGTGCGCGAGAAGAAGCCCGAAACCCTGCTGAAATACGCCAAGGCACTGATAGAGAACACGGGCTACAACGAAATAAGCCTGTCGTCGCTGAGCACAAGCGACTACACCTGCCTGCCCGAATTTTCGTCCGCGCTGCTTGACATGACGGAGGAAAAAAAGGTCAGCCTGTCGCTGCCGTCGCTGCGGCTCGATTCATTCTCCATGGATTTGATGAACAAGGTGAACAAGGTGCGCAAAAGCTCGCTCACCTTTGCGCCCGAGGCAGGCACTCAGCGCATGAGAGATGTCATAAACAAGGGCATCACCGAGGATGACCTGATGACCGCCGCAAGGACGGCGTTTGAGGGCGGATATTCGTCCATAAAGCTCTATTTCATGATGGGGCTGCCGTTTGAGACGGTTGAAGATGTGTGCGGCATTGCCGATCTGTCAAAAAAGGTTGTGCGGCAATACTTTGCCCTGCCCAAGGAGAAACGCTCGCCGGGTCTGCGCGTAACAACATCGGTGTCGTCATTCGTACCCAAGGCATTCACTCCGTTTCAGTGGGCGCGGCAGAACACCATGGACGAGCTGCGCGAAAAGCAGTATGCCCTCAAGGAGTGCATGACCGACAAGCGAGTGAAATACAACTATCACGAAGCGCCGATAAGTGTGCTGGAGGGCGTGTTTGCGCGCGGAGACAGGCGGCTTGCGCAGGTGCTGATAAAAGCGCATGAAAAAGGAATCCGCTTTGACGGGTGGAATCAGTTCTTCTCCATGGAAAAATGGCGGGAGGCATTTGACGAGTGCGGCATAGATCCGCATTTCTACACGCGCGAGCGCAGCTTTGACGAGATTCTGCCGTGGGATATGATAGATGTGGGCGTGCGCAAGGATTTCCTGATATCCGAGGCGAAGAAAGCCGAGCAGGGCGTCGTAACCCCAAACTGCCGCCAAAAATGCTCCGGCTGCGGCGCAAATTGCTTCAAAGGCGGTGTATGCTATGAGTAAATATCGAATACAATATACCCAGGGCGACGAGGTGAAATACATCTCGCATCTGGATTTTCTGAGGACGATAAACCGAGTGTTCGCAAGGGCGGATTTGCCGATAAAATTCTCCAACGGATTCAATCCGCATCCCGTGATGACGATAGGGCTGCCGCTCTCCGTGGGCACAACCAGCGTGTGCGATGTGCTCGACGTTGACCTGACACGCGACATGGATATTGACGAGTTGACGGAGCGCATAAACAAAAACTGCCCCTCGGGCATACGGGTAACCGCCGCAAAGAGAGCGGAAAACCTGAAGCCGCTGTTCAACATAGACAGCGCGATATACACCGCGCGGTTCGACGCGGACGGCGACCCCGGGATTGCCGATTTTGCCGCGGCGGAGGCTGTGATGATAGAGAAAAAATCAAAGCGCGGCATGAAAGAGGTAAACATAAAGGATTTTATCCGCTCACTCGGCGTATCGGACGGCGGCGACAGGGAGTACGGTGCGTTGATGCACATAAATGCCGGCAATTTCTCCAACCTGAAGCCCGAGCTGGTGCTGACCGCTCTTAGCGGATTTTCGGGAGTAAATTTAAGCAACATCGCCATTAACAGAGAAAAAATATTCTTTGATGACGGCGAACCGGTTTTTTGATTCCGCAATGATGTAAACCGTCTCTGCGGTATATGTTTTATTTTGCGAGCCCTGCGCAGAACTCGCTCACACAAAATAAAATATATACCGCCTCGACTTTATTTGTCAGGATAATAAACCGCCCTTTGGCTTTCAAACCTTTCTAAATTTATCGGAGGTTAATATGACTGAAAAAGAATTGAACGAAACATACGAAAACTTAAAAAAGACTGTTGCGTACCACAGCCACAGATACTATGTGCTCGACGACCCGGAGATAACGGACGCCGAGTACGACGGGCTGATGCACGAGCTGATAGATTTTGAAAAAGAGCACCCCGAAATGATAACCGCCGATTCGCCCACACGCAAGGTGGGCGGCACAATTCTTGACGGCTTCTCACCCGTGTCGCACGAGGTACAAATGCAAAGTCTCCAGGACGCTTTCAGCAGGGAGGAGATTTTTGAGTTTGACCGCCGCGTGCGCGCCGAGCTTGCAAAAATCGGACAAACGCCGACATATGTGGTCGAGCACAAAATAGACGGTCTGTCGGTGTCGCTTGAATACCGCGATTCCGTGCTGGTGCGCGGCTCAACGCGCGGCGACGGCTTCATCGGCGAGGACGTGACAAACAACCTGAAAACCGTCATGAGCATACCGCTGAAACTGCACAAACCCGTGCCGTATCTCGAAGTACGCGGCGAGGTGTTCATGGCAAAAAAGTCATTTGCGCGGCTGAATGAAGAGCGCGAGGCGGACGGTCTGACCACATTTGCAAATCCGCGCAATGCGGCGGCAGGCTCTCTGCGGCAGCTTGATTCCGCCGTTGCCGCAAAACGGGGTCTGGACATATTTGTGTTCAATGTGCAGCGCAGCGAGGGGATAGAGTTCAAAACACATCTGGAATCACTGCGCTTTCTGCGCGAAGCCGGATTCAAGGTTATAACAAACGACATGGAATTTGAGTCGATAGACGCCGCCTTTGAAGAGATAGAAAACATAGGCGAGGCGCGCCGCGGATTGTACTACGACATAGACGGCGCGGTGATAAAGGTGAACAACCTTGCCCAGCGGCAAATCCTCGGTGCAACCGCGAAAACGCCGAAATGGGCAATCGCCTACAAATATCCGCCCGAGCAGAAAAAAACGCGCATAAAGGACATCATAATCCAGGTGGGCAGAACGGGAGTGCTCACTCCGCGCGCGGAGCTTGAACCCGTAAGTCTCGCCGGTTCCATGGTGTCCTACGCCACGCTGCACAACCTGGACAACATCCGCCAGAAAGATGTGCGCATAGGCGACAATGTGCTGGTGCAGAAAGCCGGAGACATCATACCCGAGATAATCTCCGTGGTGAAAGCCGACAGAGACGGCTCGGAGACGGAATTTAATATGCCCGGGGTCTGTCCGGTATGCGGCGCCAAGGTGCACCGCGAGGAGGGCGAGGCGGCATACCGCTGCACGGGCGCGGACTGTCCGGCTCAGCTTGAGCGAAACCTGATTCACTTTGTATCGCGCGACGCGATGGATATAGAGGGCATGGGGCCGTCCGTGATTAAAAAGCTGCTTGCGGAGGGGCTGATAAAGAGCAGCGCGGACATATACTACCTGACTGCGGAAGAACTGATAAAGCTTGACAAACTGGGCGAAAAAAGCGCCGAAAATCTGCTTGACGCCATAGAAAAATCAAAGAAAAACGACCTGCCGAAGCTGATATATGCCCTCGGCATACACCACATAGGCGCCGGAGCGGCAAAACTGATTGCAAAGAGAGCCGGCAGCATAGACGCGCTGTTCGGCATAACCGCCGAGGAACTGACCGGAATAAACGACATCGGCATGATAATGGCGGAGAGCGTGACGGACTTTTTTGCGCAGCCGCATACGCGCGCGCTTATTCAAAAATTCAAGGACGCCGGAGTGAACACGGATTACATCGGCGAGGCACAGTCGTCAAACGCCCTGGAGGGCATGACGATTGTGGTAACGGGAACTCTGCCGACCCTCGGCAGAAAAGACGCCACCGCCCTGATAGAGCAAAACGGCGGCAAGGCAGCAGGCTCTGTGTCGAAAAAAACAAGCTATGTGCTCGCCGGTGAAGCGGCAGGCAGTAAGCTGACAAAGGCAAATGAACTCGGTATACCGGTTATAGACGAAGCGGAGTTTATGAGAATGATAGGCAAATAAAGCTTGTTAAAACGGGTTACAACTTTTTAAAATAAAGGCGTAACCCGTTTTTGCTAATAACCGCACCAAAAAATCACTATTGAATTTGATATATGATTTCCTCATTTTCAACGTCACAAAGCGCCTTAAATGCAGCAACATTATTCAAGCCCGAGTTTCTGCCATTATCCGAGCGGAAATTAAAAATAAGTTTTCCGTTTTGCAAATCCGCCTCCGCAATTGCAACTCCGCAGCCGTCTATTTTACCGGATGACAATTCTTTCTCTTCTGTAAGAGCGCACAAATCAATCGGCTCAAGCTTTTGCGGATTATATCTGATAATGTGCGCCGCGTCGGGGTTGCTTCCGATTGCATTTTCACAATTCATGTACAGATTGAACATACCGCCGCTCTGCGCAGATATCGGGATTGATTTTTCGCGCAGATACGGCTCAATATCCCGTATCGGTTTTGCGCCGCCTATCGGTTTGAGTGTGAGCATATCCTCCCATGCAAGAAATTTCACGCTGTATTGTTCCCTCGCGCCGTCCGGCACGGCGATTTGCATATTTCCGACGGCAGTCGCCTCGGATGCAGCTGTCAGCGGTGCGGCGATTAACTTTTCCGCCGCGGAATTTTTGTACAGCACCGAAAAGAGATTTATGACGTGCGGTTCACTCCCGGCATTTGTCACCGAGTATGAGATGTCAATCGCCGCGTCGCTCACGGTGTATGTGACATCATATGAAAGTCCTCCGTTTGCCGATGCCGCACACATCGCACAGACAACCGCGGCAGCCAAGCCGAAACATACTAAGAATTTTCGCATTTATCCGCCCTCCGTAATTGTTTTATAAATTTTTATCATCATTGATTTCGCTGCATGACCGCCTTGCTTATCAAAATTTCGTACCGACTGCAAATCATGTTGTCTGCCCGAACCCACACTGTACCGAGCATCGCATCCTACGCTCTATTGTAAACTGTCTGCCGCAGTTTCATATGTCTTTCGATAGGCACTCGCAATATTTCATTCATATGTTATCTTAGCATAGTACCAATCCATGTATTTTAATTCTTTAACATCAAACTCCAAGGCATTGATATCGGAAAGATTTGGCGCATTATCTGCTGAATATATCAAGCCGGCACTTTTGATATTTTCTTTCGACGGTGTTTATACTTGGTTCAGATAAACCGATAAAATTTCCTGCACCATTCTTGATAACCACTAAAATCAAAATTATCAAAGCAATTAACAGTGCTTCATTCCTTTTCTTCATGGCGCTTCAAACCTCACTAATTTTTCTTTTGAAATTTACTGTTTCATTAAAAATCTAATGTAGTACACTATGTACTCATATTTAACAATAAAACAATTATGTCAAAAAAGCTTGTGTTTTTTATAGACCTCAGAACCGTTATCAGCATCACAAAGAAAACTAATAATGCAACAATGCCGGAAACAACCATGTATTCCGCATTACCTTAGTTTATTAAATATGTTTTTTTCATCATCGTTAAATTCAGAATAATCTGACAGATATTCAATGTACTGACTTTCCACTTTTGTTGAATTATAAATTTTATCTCCGTTGTAATCTATCGAATATCCTTTCACAAACGCCTCATTCGGAATAGTTATAAAGACTTTACAAATATTATCTCTGTCAATGACGGCATATCCCTCATCAGCCCAAACATATAATCTGTCATTCTTAATCTTATATTTTTTTATTCCTTTAAGAATCAATTCTTCCGTGTCACCGTTGTGCAAAAACAATGATTTCCCATAATCCACATGATAAATTACATATTTATTTTCCCATATAATTACCGTATCCTTTCCGCGCACTATTTCACCTCTTGCAATCTTTTCTTCACGTTCCGCCTCTTCCTTATCCAGCTGATTGCCGATAATTGTCCAAAATCCGTCCGTCGCAAAATCAACTATTCTCTCGGAATTAAGAATAATTATTAATAATGATATCAAAGGCAAAGCTATCCAAAAGTATTTGTTATTCATAGTATCACCTCGTTGTATAAAATTCCACATAAACATTATACGCGTTTATTGCTCCCAACGCTTGGGAAATTACCGCTGCGTCATTTGCTATTGTACCTAACCTAATCGTATTCGAAAATGTTCCGTCTTGACTCATTAATGACTGTATTACTGTGAAATCATATCTATCCGTCATTGTAGATTTAACCAACCATTTTCCATTATCTTGTTTGTAGCCATCAACATAAATCGTTGCCGCGTGAATTGAGTAATACAAATCTCCATTTTCAAAACTTATATTATCAAGAGGTCCAGAAATCCGACCATTGCTTGAGTTTGATATAGCTGCATCAAGTTTTTTCAAGTAAGACTCATCATTATTTATTAGATATGCTATTCTGGAATCATTTCCTCTCCAGATATCGGTCGGATTATCTTGAAGTGAATGTTCAAGCATCCAAGCCGATGTCAAGAATCCTCTATTCTCTCGCAAATATTTTTGTGAGCCTGTTTTCCAAAAACCACGTTGCATATTTTTTTGCGCCTCATCAAGAGCCTTATTTTTTGCCATTTCTGCCTGCTTTTGAGATTGTATTGTATCCCTTGCGAGGTCGCTAAACCAATTTTCTCCACTACTGTCCAATCTATTAACCGGATCACCATCACAATACGCATACCAATTATCTCCGTCATGTGCCGGATCTTCGGTCAGGAATCTGCCCGTCGCAGGGTCATACATCCTTGCGCGCAGATATATCAGTCCGCTCTCGGAATCGGTATATTCGCCGCGATATCCCAAAGGATTGTAAACGTCACCGCCGCTTATTTGAACTCCGTATGCGTCAAAGACGTAACTTGCAGCGGCGTTTCCGTCGGGATTGAGCAGCATCGCCGCGTCTCCCATGCCATTGATAACATAGTATATGCCGTCGCCGTTTTTAATCAGCTCGGCGCCGCGCAAATACTTATTCATTCCGTCTGCGGTAATCTCCGCAACGATATTTGAGTTGTCATACACAAAAGCTGTCGTATTGCCGCCCACCGTTTTTGCCTGCCTGTCGGCATAGTCGTATTCGTATGCCGTGACGGAATTGCCCGACCAGGCTTCACTGTTTGCCCGTGCGGACTTGACAGTCAGCACATTGCCGCGGTAATCATGCGTATACGTTTCAAAATCCGTGCCGTTTTCCGTCTTGATTTTGTTTCCGAAGGCATCAGAATATTCGCTTATGCCACGACATAAGATCCTGGTTTCTCAAATGCTTTCTGTAAACACTTTTATATCTCCTGTCATGTTCAAAAATGCGTTGTAGGATAACATCGTTACCTGTATAATTTGCATAAAATAACGCCATCCCACCGGTTTTTATACCAAAATATCCAGCCGTATCCATATATGTTCTATTATCCATTTTAACGAACACATTATATGGTGTTTGCCACTCAGGTGGGGGATCAGATGTATCAATGTTAACTTTTTTATATTCGTTAGGTGAAATTTTCTCAATACTTGCTATCCGAGTAGTTGATTCAGCACTATTTGAATCTTCACCAACGAATATTGATATATTGAAAACATCATCATCGGTGTTATTAAATACTATTATTGAATATACATCTCTTCTATAATCATTTCCCACAATCGGAAAACTGATCCAAATCCACAACAGAGCAACTATAACTGATGACAATAATACTATCAATGCAATTCTTTTACCCATTAGATTCATCTCCATACATACAAGTTATTCAGTCCAGTTTACAACCCAAATTTTTTTATCATTGATTTGCCTTACAATTTCCCATGCAAGCTCATCTTTATAATTGCCATACCAATGACTTTTTTTGAATGACTCACCTAAAGATCGTCCAATCGAATTATTCCATAAATCCATATTCATTAAATCTTGTTGTAATTGATCCTGCTTAAGATTTTCAACAGCACCGAACTCATGTGAATTTGCTATCATTTTTGCGTACTCAGCTCCATATCTGTCAGTCATTAGTGCGTTCCACATTGTATGTTTTAAGGCATTATGCTGACTTCCGTCCGAGTCTTTACCATAAATCAAATCTGCATATTTCTGCGCTGTTTTCATATCACTTGAAGCAAAAAATGCCTTGTCCGAATCTCCGGCTAAAATAACCAAATCCGTTGAATTAGCGCTTGCCGGCGCGAATTTCATTATTAAGCTCAACTTTGCATTAAATGTCTTTTGGCGTGCAAACCTTCTTACCTGTTCAGCCAAATTTGAAATATCTGCCCTGTTATCAGTTCTAGTCATCCACATATCGCCTAATGTACATAGGGAGCTGTATACCACTGAATCCTCTCCAAATTCTTGTGCATCCGGATTTTCTGACCAGACTCCATTAACATACCCAGGAATTCTAATGAACCCCGTAGGATCAACAAACACTATCGGATTATTCGAACAATACACATACCAATTATCTCCGTCATGTGCCGGATCTTCAGTCAGGAATCTGCCCGTCGCAGGGTCATACATCCTTGCGCGCAGATATATCAGTCCGCTCTCGGAATCGGTATATTCGCCGCGATATCCCAAAGGATTGTAAACGTCACCGCCGCTTATTTGAACTCCGTATGCGTCAAAGACGTAACTTGCAGCGGCGTTTCCGTCGGGATTGAGCAGCATCGCCGCGTCTCCCATGCCATTGATAACATAGTATATGCCGTCGCCGTTTTTAATCAGCTCGGCGCCGCGCAAATACTTATTCATTCCGTCTGCGGTAATCTCCGCAACGATATTTGAGTTGTCATACACAAAAGCTGTCGTATTGCCGCCCACCGTTTTTGCCGCCCTCATGCCGTCCGGCAAATATGTGTAACGTGACATTACACCTCCCGTGTCAGCTCCCGTAAGCTGATTATAACAGTTATACTCATAAAGCGCAACATTTTCGTCCGAATTTTGCGAAACGGTGTAGTCGCCGCTCACATCCTCGCCGAACCTCTTGTTAGTCATGACCGCCTTGCTTATCAGGTTGCCGTTCCTGTCATAGAACATAGAGACAGTCTTGGTTACATAATCATCGCCGTACTCTGTTATCTTTACAAGCCTGTTATTAAGGTCGTATTCATAATCCACTGCCGCGTCATCGGTCAGCATGGCAAGTCTGTTGCCGAAATTATCAAAGAAATATTCCGTGCCGTTTTCGTTTGACAGCCTGTTCATGCCGTCATAACGATATGTCGTCACTTCGCCGTTCACTGTTTTGGTTTTTATGTTGCCGTTCAGGTAATAGGCATACTCCTCGGTCAGCTTGTCTCCGCTCGTCTGCGATGTGAGCAGATTGCCGATGTTGTACGTATAATCTGTCGTTACTCCGCCGCTTATCATCCGCGTTCTGTTAGATTTGCCGTCATACGCATACGAGGCAATGACCGCGCCGTTTTCACTGACGGTTATCAAACGGTTCATTTTGTCATATGCATACGTCTGCTGCATTTTCGTCTGACCGTCTTTAATCAAAGTGAATGACGTGCGGTTGCCGTCCGAGTCGTAATCAAACAGCTTGGTCGTTCCCGTTGACGTGTCGCTCTCGCTTGCCGGCAATCCTTTGGCATTGTAGGTGTAATTAATTGTTGAAGTGCCGTTTTGCAGCGAATGGATTTTTCCGATTGCGTTGTATACCTTTATTTCGGCATTCGTGCCGTCCGCCATGGACTTTGATTTCAGTCTGCACAACCCGTCGTAGCCGTAAACAAAGGTTTGTCCTTTCCTGTCTGTCGAAGCGGTCATAAGTCCGCTCGCATTGTCATAGGTTTTAGTTTCGCTCTGCCCGAGGGCATCCGTTATCTCCGTCACTCTGCCGAGCCTGTCATAAACATATTTGATGACGGCGTAGTTGCTGTCTCCGCCGCCGGTGACATCGTCACATCCGTTAATCGTGAGCGGCTGTAACAAACCGGTATACACCCTCAGCAAATTGCCCGTCGGGTCATAATAATTCTGCACATAGTTATTCCTGTATCCGTCATTTGCTTTTGTCATGACAAGGCGGCTGCGGTTGTCATAAGCATACTCAACATCACTATACTTCTCCGCCGCGCCGGAGGCATTTGTGTATACTCTCTCTTTGGTGAGACTGCCGACCTTGTCATACCACATCTTTTTTACGGCATAATACACCGTGCCGTTCTTTTCTTCAATGGGGGTTCGCTGCTCAATCATTCTGCCGAGCTTGTCGTATTTATACTCGGCGGCGTAATTGTCGGCGTCATATTCCTTGATTTTTCTGCCGTATGCATCATACTCGATACGTGTTGAATTGCCCATGACATCTATCGTTTTTGTCTGCCTGTCGGCATAGTCGTATGCCGCGGTCACCGTAACATCGAATGCCGCGCCGTCATTATCCGTAATGTTTTTTGAGGTTTCCGCCGTCAGTTCAGCTCCGTTTTGATATGAATAATCCGTCTCGGTATAATCGGCAAAATCGCCGGCAAATTCTTTTTTGACAATGATATTCCCGTATGAGTCATGCGAATAATGCACCTTGTTTTTCAGCACACTGTTTTCGTAAATGTTGATATATTCAACGTTTTTCCCATCTGCCGACGGCACATACTCATATTTTATCTCCCTATCTGCCGACTGCCTGTATACACGGCTTGTGGGGAAATGATAATCCGCGTTGTAGGTATATGTCACGGTTCTGTTGCTGTCGCCGTTTGGGGTTTCGCTGAGCACATCGCCGTACTTGCCGGCATCATATGTATACGAGACAGATTTTGTCATGCCAACAGGCGAATCCGGCGCATCATAGCTCCTTTGCACAATCTGCAAAGGCAGCTTGAGCGTGCTGTCATAGCTGTAATCGGTCACAAATCTGTGATCACTGCCCCTGTCATCAAGCGAAGCCAAAAGTATGGTTTTGTCTCTGTCAGCACCTACATACGAATAGCTGTATACCCTGTACGAATACTTATTGTCCGGCATATTGGCGTCAGTAACCTTTACGGCATAGTTATACCCCGAGTTTATCCTGTCCTCATATCTGTGCGATATGTAGCCGTCATATTCTCCGACCCCGTTAATATCATACAGATAAGTTCTCCTGTTCATATCGGCAAAATCGCCGTCGGCGTACACAACCGACTCTTCGTAGGACAAATATGCCTTTGCAAAAATCATTGACCCCTGCGAAGTGCAGTTTTTCACAAACTGACCGTAGGCAAAACCATAGCACTTGCCGGCGGTGTTCGAGACGCTTGTTACGAGGGCATATACGTTGTGCGCACCGGCAAACTGCTCAATGTTGCTCTTGGTGACATATGAATTTCCCTTTGATGAATCCCTGACATCGGCATACTCCGTATGGAATGCTCTGTTTCTGTCCAAAAACGAAAACTTTGATTTCGTGAAAGAATAGCTGTAAATTGTGCGCCTGCCCTCAGGGTCATACGTGTTTTTGAGCACCCACTTATCTTTTTGCAGCCGTCTGCATTCGGGATACTGCAATATTCCGATATCATTCACGCTGACTTTTTGCTGATAGTATTCCCATACGCGGACTTCCTCGGCATCATTTGGATTTGAAATTGACATATAGTATGTCCTGGCGGCCGCGCTGTCGTTCTCGGTTGAAAACAAAACCTCACGTCCCACGGAATCAACTATCCTCTCTATATACGGGCACACCCTGTTGTTGCCCCATGCGTCGGCAAACACCTCCGTGCCGCAGTAAAAGCTTATACGGTTGCCGTATCTGTCCTCTTTTATCAGCAATCTGCCGTCGCTGCCGAACCAATAACGGGTGCCGTCCTTCTCGGCGGCGGCATATTCGCTCCTAATGCCGTCATGTATCACGCTCGAATCGTATGCAATGCTCAAATCGTTAAGCGGATAGCCGTCAAGGTGATTTTCGGGAGAATCCGATGAAAAATCAATCAAATATGTGCCCTTATCGCCGAAATGAAGATATTCATACTCCCTGTCATCATATCCGTAGCGCTTCTCTATATACGGAAAATCAAATTCCCAGCCTATACCGAGCCTTGAATATCTCTCCGACGCGGTGTAATCGAGCAATCCGTCGGAACAGCCGACAGATTTTTTAATAACCTCTTTCGTCACAACCTCAAAATCACAATAGTCAATCTGTTGCAGCTGAATATTGCTGTACGGATATGTGACAGATATCTCATTCAGCTCTGAGTTGACATAATCGGCAAGTTCACGTGCCGCGGACGCTGACGTAAAGAGCATTTCCTCGCTCTAATTGGAATTGTAATCAAACTCAAACTCAGCGGTATTGTTAAGCATCCAAAGTGAGTTTTTGCTGTTGAGGTACTTCAAAAATCGGAACTCAGGCAAACATTTTCAGTTATGGTCTGGGTTGCCGCGTTGTCCATATACACCTTATAATCTTTTTTCTTCCCTCTGACAGTATAATATGTGTAGGATGTCTCCTCCTCGGTCTCATGCAGATAGCCCTCATAGAGCGCCGAGTTTTGTGAATTATATATCCTCGTAATACTCAAATCAAACCCTCCGGCACCCGGAAGAACAACATCGGTTGCCCTTATGTGCACACTTCCGGTGGCAGGGTTGACATATGCCTCGGCACTTTGGGTATCAAACGAATTAATTCCGCCGTTATATACCGACTGCGGATAGTACAGGTTGTTGTAATCATCTATCTCCGATTTTGTCTCGGCACCGGCAGACAAAACCGTTGTCAAGAGTATTGCAAGAAATATCAGAACTCTGTGTATCTTCATGCTCCGCTCGCTTTCTATTCTATGTCCGCCTTATCTGCAGCCGCCGTCACATCCGGCTTTGTTACCTCGTCAATGCTCGCTCCGTTTTTGATTTTATCAAGCATACCGGCAAACGAGCGCCCCTGCAATCTCTCAGTGTCCTTCAGACGGCACGCGTCAAAAAAGTTTGTCACACCGGCATTTTCCGCCTGCTGCAATTCCTCGTCCGATATGCCCGAGCCTGCCTTGCGCACCTTCATCCAGCCGAGCTGTTCGCTCCTTGCATAATCCATAATCTCTTTTAAGTCTATATCGTCGATAATCTCTTTCATACGCTCGGTATAATCTGTCGCCGTGATTTTCCCGAACACAAAATCCGTCGCAAGCTGTGCCTTTTTGGTTGATAATTCGGTTTTTTCAGTATAAATTTCCTCTGCTGTCTTTCCGTCCTTTTTGCCCTTCCATGCGGTCTCTATGTCAACCTGCCAGTTTCTAGCATCCATTGCGAATTTATAGCAATCAACATCCGTCATACCTTCGGACTTCATTTCATTGTATATGCCGTCGGGTATATCCCTCTTCTGAACCTGAGCGGAATTTAAGAACAACTCAAGGTTAATTCCGTATGCCTCGGCAACCTTTTCCCAGCTTCCGCATTTTTCGTGTTTCTGATACACACGGTCTATCGCACCGATATTCGCCAACCCTGCCGCCACGGTGGCATGGCAGGCGTCATCGGCGCTGCGCCCTCTCAATATCTCCTTTGTAACCCACGAACTGTACACCGTTTTTGCCGACGCTGTACACACCATGCACACGCTCACTGCAAACACACCCAAACCAACCGTGAATTTACGCATAACTCTCGCCCTCCGCATATATTATTATAATTCCATTATAATGTAATTGCCGTCATGTGTCAATGCAATATTCCCATATAAATTACAGTAAAATTTTGTGACATATACTAAAAAACACAGGCTCGGAGCAAATCTCCAAACCTGTGTTTTTTTATATAACTTAAGATTAAACCAATTCGATAATAGCCATTTCTGCGGCGTCTCCGCGTCTCTGACCCAGCTTAACGATTCTGGTGTAGCCACCTTCTCTTTCGCTGTATTTAGGAGCAATCTCAGCAAACAGCTTTGTTACAACATCCTCTTTGGTGATGTAAGCAAGTGCCTGTCTTCTGGTGTGCAATGTATTGGTCTTGCCCAAAGTAATCATTTTTTCAGCCATGCATCTGACTTCCTTTGCCTTGGGAAGAGTTGTTTCAATTCTTCCGTTTTCCAGAAGACTTGTAACAAGATTTCTCAGAGTAGCAATTCTGTGGTCAGTAGCACGACCCAATTTTCTTGTACCCGGCATAAGAATGTATACCTCCTTTATAAAATTATCTAACCCGTAGCTTTTTATTCATCATAGTCCTTTGAGAACTGAAATCCCAAAGAGTTGAGCTTGCTGACAACCTCTTCAAGAGATTTTTTGCCCAGGTTTCTCACACGCATCATTTCGCCTTCGGATTTGCTTACCAAATCCTCCACTGTGTTGATGCCTGCGCGCTTGAGGCAGTTGAACGAGCGGACAGAGAGATCAAGCTCCTCGATAGTAAGCTCAAGAACCTTGTTCTTCTTGTTATCCTCTTTTTCAACCATAATCTCTTTGCTCTTGAAACCTTCAGCAAGGTCGATGAACAAATTCATATGATCATTCAAAATCTTTGCGCTTAGTGACAATGCTTCCTCGGGAGCAATGGTACCGTCAGCGAAAATCTCAATTGTAAGCTTGTCATAATCGGTAACCTGACCGACACGGGTATTGGTAACCTCGTAGTTCACCTTATCAATAGGCGAATAGATTGAATCAACGGGAATAACGCCGATAATATTCTGCATATTCTCCTTGTTCTTCTCACTGGTTACATAACCTCTGCCCTTTTGCATGGTAATCTCCATAACAAGCTTTGCACCTTCGCTGAGTGTAGCAATGTGCAAATCTTCGTTTATAATCTCCACGCTCTCGGGGCACTTGATATCCCTTGCGCAAACTTCGCACTCGCCGGTTGCGTTAATGGTGACAACAACCGGTGTATCCGAATATATCTTGGCAACGATACGCTTAACATTGAGTATAATCTCGGTAACATCCTCTTTGACACCGGGGATTGTAGAAAACTCGTGAAGAACTCCGTCTATCTTAACGCTGGTTGCGGCAGCGCCCGGAAGAGACGAGAGGAGAACTCTCCTCAGGCTGTTTCCGAGGGTGATGCCGTAGCCGCGCTCAAGCGGTTCTACCTCAAATCTGGCGTATTTGCCGTCATCGCTCTTTTCTACGCACTCAACACGCGGTTTTTCCATTTCTATCATATTCTAACCCTCCTAAAAAAGTCTAAGTCCGACAGAGCAGACAACAAACGTTGATGAATGCCCCGCCGTTTGAGCATATAGTATTTCAATCCACTTACCGAGGGTAAAATGTTATTATTTAGAATAGAGCTCGACGATAAGGTGCTCTGCAACATCATAATCGATATCCTCTCTCTCGGAGAGTCTGATTACCTTACCTGTCAGCGTGTCACGATCCATATCAAGCCAAGAAGGGATAACTCTCTTGGAGTTCTTCTCAACGATTTCCTTAATCCTTACAGAGCTTCTGCTCTTCTCTCTTACAGCGATTACATCGCCGGGCTTAACAAGCATTGACGGGATATCCGCTTTTTTGCCGTTAAGTGTGATATGACCGTGAGTAACAAGCTGTCTTGCCTCGCGTCTTGTGTTAGCCAAAGCCAGTCTGTATACTACATTATCAAGTCTGGACTCGAGAATCTGGAGCAGCATCTCACCGGTGTTGCCGTTTCTCTTTGTCGCCATAACATAGTATTTGTGAAACTGCTTTTCAAGCATACCGTAGATGAACTTTACTTTCTGCTTTTCAGTCAGCTGCAAACCATACTCCGACTGTTTTCTTCTTGTCTGTCTCGGATTTCTGTTTGACTCTTTATCAATACCGAGTGTTGCCGGAGAGATGCCGAGTG
Source organism: uncultured Clostridia bacterium (assembly GCA_905210855.1). GTDB lineage: Bacteria > Bacillota > Clostridia > UMGS1810 > UMGS1810 > RGIG4708. The sequence goes on along the minus strand of CAJLYL010000008.1, from coordinate 14,312 downwards.
TTCTGCATCTTTTCAATACCGGCTGCATATTTCTTGCCATGGTCTTTTCCTCCTTCTACAAAAAATTTTAAATCAGACTCTTCTTCTCTTGGGCGGTCTGCAACCGTTGTGAGGAATCGGAGTTACGTCTTTAATCATTGTTACCTCAAGGCCTGCTGTCTGGAGTGCTCTGATAGCAGCTTCTCTGCCGGCGCCGGGACCTTTTACATACACTTCAACAGACTTGAGTCCGTGCTCCATAGCAGCCTTAGCTGCTGTCTCGGCAGCCATCTGCGAAGCAAACGGAGTGCTCTTTCTTGAGCCGCGGAAGCCGAGGCCGCCGGAGCTTGCCCAAGAGAGGGCGTTGCCCGCTACATCTGTAATGGTAACGATTGTGTTGTTAAATGTGGAACGGATATGCACAGCTCCACGCTCAATATTCTTCTTTTCGCGTCTTTTGCGTACTTTCTTTTGAACAGCCATTGCTTAATCCCTCCTACATTATTTTTTCTTGCCTGCGATTGTCCTCTTGGGACCTTTTCTCGTCCTGGCATTATTTTTTGTATTCTGACCGCGGCAGGGGAGTCCTCTTCTGTGACGGAGACCTCTGTAACAGCCGATTTCTATAAGTCTTTTGATATCGAGAGCAATCTGACGACGGAGGTCACCTTCAACAGTGTAATCTCTGTCGATTATCTCTCTGATTTTTGTCTGCTCTTCCTCGGTAAGATCCTTTACTCTCGTATCGGGGTTGATGCCTGCTTCGCTCAGGATTTTGTTTGAGCTGGGCACACCGATGCCGTAGATATAGGTAAGACCGATTTCAACTCTTTTTTCGTTAGGTAAATCTACACCTGCTATTCTTGCCATTGGATTTTTGCACCTCCTGTGTTATTAATAAAAAATATATTTCATAACCCTTAAAGATTACAGTCACATTTTTTCTCTCTGTGTCTGTACAGCCGCACCTCAAAAGCTATAAAGCAAATTGAACCCGGCGCTCAAGGAATGCGCCGCAAATCTTGCCTCAGCCCTGTCTCTGTTTGTGCTTGGGGTTGGAGCAAATAACCATTATATTGCCTTTTCTTTTAATGATTTTGCATTTTTCACATATTGGTTTAACTGATGGTCTGACTTTCATTACCGTAACCTCCTATCAAATTTCCGCGGTCTTATTTGGCTCTCCATGTTATGCGGCCTCTGGTGAGGTCGTAAGGAGACATCTCAACCGTAACTTTGTCGCCGGGAAGAATTCTGATGTAATTCATCCTCAGCTTGCCCGAGATGTGAGCCAGTATTGTATGACCGTTTTCAAATTCTACTCTGAACATAGCGTTAGGCAGAGCTTCCACAACAGTGCCCTCATATTCAAAAACATCTTCCTTAGCCATGGGATACTACCTCCAAATCCTATTTATTCGTTTGCCGATGCGGTCAAATAATCGGACAGCGCATATCTTACCTCTTTGTTGGTAAGCTTGCCGCCCTGCGCAAGCTTGGACGAAACAAAATCGTTTTTCACGTCCGTAAAGCTCACGTGTTTGATTTTCTTCTTCTTCGGACTGCCGACCTTGCGGCCCTTCCCGTCGCACAGATAGAGGAAATTGTCCTCCTGCGCAATCACGAGAAAATATTTGCCTTTGTCTCTGCCGGCAAGTGTGCAGACAACCTCTGCAATGTGATTATCCATGCTCAGCCACCCCACTCGGGATTGGTGAGCAGCTGCGGTTTGCCGTCCGTTATGAGAATGGTGTTCTCATAATGCGCGGCGAGCGAGCCGTCGGCTGTCTTTACCGTCCAGCCGTCTCCCATGCAGTTTGTCTCTGCTCTGCCGAAGTTCACCATCGGCTCGACCGCTATGGTCATGCCTTTGGCAAGCCGTATTCCGTGGCCGAATGTCCCGTAGTTCGGGATTTCGGGGCTTTCGTGCATTTTTCTGCCGATTCCGTGTCCGCAATAGTTGCGCACAATGGAAAATCCGTTTTCTTCAACATATTTCTGAACCGTCGCGCTTATGCTGCCGAGTCTCTCGCCCGATACGGCGTACTTAAGACCCTCGTAAAAGCTCTGCTGCGTCACATCTATGAGACGCTGTGCGTCGGCGCTTATCTTGCCCACGCCGTAGGTTCGTGCCGCATCTCCGTGGAAACCGTTTTTCACGGCTCCTATGTCAAGACTTATTATATCGCCCTCCTTGAGGACAGTCTTTTTGTTCGGTATGCCGTGTATCACGACATCATTCACGGAGGCGCATATGCTTGCCGGATATCCGCTGTAATTCAGAAAAGACGGTTTTGCACCCTGACTCAAAATAAAATCATATGCGATTTTATCGAGTTCCTTCGTGGTGATTCCCGGTTTAAGGTGAGCTTTGAGCACATCAAAGGTTTCATATACAATTCTGCCGGATTCGCGCATTTTTTCAATGTCCGAAGCGGATTTTAAATATATCATGTCAACCTCCCTGCCAAGCCTTCCTCAACCGAGTGCGGCGAAGATTTCCTTAGTAATGTCATCCACGCCCGCATCACCGTTGATTTTTATGAGCTTGCCTCTCTTGTTGTAATAATCCTTGAGAACCTCTGTGGTCTCGTGGTACACCTTGAGTCGGCTCATGATTGTTTCTTCACAGTCATCAGGTCTTGTTATAAGCTCGCCGCCGCATTTTTCACACTTATCGCCCGATTTGCTCGGGTTGTACTTTATGTGATATGTGGCACCGCAGCCGCTGCATTCGCGTCTGCCGCCCAACCTGTCGAGAATGATGCTGTCGTCAACCTCGATTGACACCGCATAGTCGATTGAGATGCCCATCTTCTCCAGAGCGTCCGCCTGAGCGGTGGTTCTGGGGAAGCCGTCGAGGATGAAGCCGTTTTTGCAGTCATCCTCGGCAAGGCGCTCTTTGATTATGCCGATAACAACCTCATCCGGCACAAGCAAGCCTTTGTCGATATAATTCTTTGCCTGCTTGCCGACGGGTGTGCCGCCTCTTATTGCGGCTCTTATAATCGCACCTGTTGATATTGTCGGTATTGAATATTTTTCACAAATAATCGCTGCCTGAGTACCTTTGCCGGCACCCGGCGCTCCTAACATTATAAGCTTCATATATTACCCCTTATATTAATCCAAGAAACCTTTATAGTGGCGCATGAGCATCTGCGACTCAATCTGCTTAACAGTTTCGAGCGCAACGCCGACCATAATGAGAAGTGATGTACCGCCGATGGAAATGCTGAATCCGATTACCTGACCGAGTATCATCGGTATAACGGCTACGAGTGCGAGGAAAAGCGCACCTGCAAGCGTTACTCTTGTAAGGATTCTGGTGATATAATCACTTGTCGGCTTGCCGGATCTGATGCCCGGAACAGAGCCGCCGTTTTTCTTCATATTATTTGCAATTTCAATCGGATTGAACTGAATTGCAGTATAGAAGTATGTGAAGAATATGATGAGCAGGAAGTATATTACGATATATACCCAACCCGATGATACCTGTCTCCAGAATGTTCCCCAGAAGCCTGATGTAGGTGTTCCGGTAAAGCTCATTATGGTGGACGGGAACGCCATTATCGACATCGCAAAGATGATCGGAATAACGCCTGCGAGAGCAACTTTGATCGGAATATGAGTATTCTGACCGCCGTACATCTTTCTGCCTACCATTCTTTTTGCATACTGAACAGGTATTCTTCTTTCAGCATCGTTGATGAACACAACGAATGCTATCATAGCAATTGCAAATACTGCTATTGCCAACACACCCCAGATGTTTATCGCATCGTTGAGGTAGTTCTGATAGATTCCGTAAACCATACTCGGAACCCTTGATACTATGCCGGCAAAGATAATCATTGATATACCGTTGCCCACGCCCTTATCTGTAATTTGCTCGCCGAGCCACATAAGAAACGCCGTGCCGGCTGTAAATGTTGCAACAATTGTTATATAGCTAAGCACTCCGGGATGCTCAACAGCGGATTTGAGTCCGAAGTAGAGGCCTGTCGCCTGAATGAAAGCAAGTATAATTGTTATATATCGTGTCCACTTGGCAATTACCTTTCTGCCTTCCTCGCCTTCCTTGGCAAGCCTCTCGAGAGAGGGGATAGCCACGGTGAGGAGCTGAAGTATAATTGACGAGTTGATGTACGGTGTAATACTCATTGCAAAAATCGTCGCGTTGCTGAAGGATCCGCCGGAGAAGCTGTCGAGCAAACCGAAGAGGTTGTTGTCGCTGCTCTCAACGAGAGACTGGAGTACGCTCGCATTCAAGCCCGGCACCGGGATGAATGTTCCGAGTCTGAATATTACTATCATTACCAGTGTGTAAAGCATTCTTTTTCGGAGATCAGGGATTTTCCACGCATTTCTCAGAGTCTGAAACACTTTACATCACCTCAACCTTTCCGCCCGCCGCTTCAATTTTCTCTTTAGCGGAACCGGTAAACTTGGCAGCCTTGACGGTGAGCTTTTTCTCAACATTTCCGTTTCCGAGAATCTTAACGCCGTCAAGAGCCTTTTTGATAATGCCTGCGTCAATGAGTGCCTGTGCGTCTACAACCGCACCGTTGTCAAACTTATTGAGGTCTGACACATTGACCTGTGCATAGCTCTTTGCAAATATATTGTTGAAACCGCGCTTCGGCAGTCTTCTGTAAATAGGCATCTGACCGCCCTCAAAACCGATTCTTACACCGCCGCCGCTTCTTGCCTTCTGACCTTTGTGGCCGCGGCCTGCGGTCTTGCCGTTACCTGAACCGTGTCCTCTGCCTTTTCTCTTGGCGTCTTTTGTAGCGCCCTGTGTCGGCTGAAGTTCAAATAATTTCATTTAGAGCACCTCCTTTGATTATATTTCTTCGACGCTTACCAAATGATTCACCTTTTTAGTCATACCTATAATAGCAGGTGTGGCTTCGTGAATTTTTTCGTCTCTGATTTTCTTTAGTCCGAGAGCAGCAACTGTTGCTATCTGGTCTTTTTTATAACCGATAGGGCTCTTTACTAAAGTAACTTTAATTTTAGCCATTGTTTCGTCCTCCTATTTTTATAAACATTGCGGCTCATTAACCGAGCAGCTCTTCAACAGTCTTGCCGCGCAGCGCTGCGATTTCTTCAGCTACCTTGAGGCTCTTAAGACCCTCGATTGTTGCGCTGACAAGGTTGTGAGGATTGTTGGAACGAAGTGACTTTGTTCTGATGTCGCGAATACCTGCAAGCTCTACCACACTACGCGCGCATCCGCCTGCGATAACGCCGGTACCGGGGGCAGCGGGTTTAAGAAGCACTTTTCCTGCGCCGAATTCGCCGATAACCTCGTGAGCTATTGTGGTGCCTACCATCGGAACCGTAATCATATTTTTCTTGGCATCCTCGATTGCCTTTCTGACTGCGTCCGGGATTTCGGCAGCCTTGCCTGTGCCTACGCCGACATGACCGTTTTCATCGCCGACAACCATAAGCACTGCAAATCTGAAGGTTCTGCCGCCCTTTACAACCTTGGCAACACGATTTATGCTAACTATCTTTTCTTTCAAGTCTAATGTGTCCGGATTAAATTTTTCCATAAAAGCTTTTCAACCTCCTTCTTAGAATTCTAAGCCGCCTTCTCTGGCGCCGGCCGCGAGCTCTGCCACTCTGCCGTGATATATATATCCGCTTCTGTCAAATACAACAGTCTTTATACCTTTTTCCAAAGCTCTCTTTGCAACAAGTATTCCGACTTCCTTGGCAGCCTCTTTGTTTCCGCCGAAGCTTACCTTTTCTTTGATTTCCTTATCCAGTGTGGACGCAGAAACTAAGGTGTTACCGGTAGTGTCGTCAATAACCTGTGCATATACATTGCTGTTGGAGCGAAATACATTCAGTCTTGGACGGGCAGGAGTTCCGGAAATATTTTTTCTTACTCTATAATGTCTTTTAATTCTTGCAGCATTACTGTCTTTTTTCTTTATCATTATCGTTTACTCCTTTCTGGCACCTTATTTCTTAGCACCGGTCTTTCCTTCTTTGCGTCTGATAACCTCATCGGCATACTTAATACCTTTGCCCTTATAAGGCTCGGGGAGTCTCTTTTCTCTGATAACAGCGGCAACCTGACCTACAACCTGCTTGTCGATACCCTTAACAATGATTGTGTTGGGGTTCGGAGCTTCGAGGGTGTAGTCCTCACCGTCTTCAACCGTTACGGGATGTGAATATCCCAGGTTGAGCGTGAGCACCTTGCCTGACTTTGCGCATCTGTAGCCGACACCGTTTATCTCAAGGGTCTTTTCAAAGCCGTCTGTAACGCCCACAACCATGTTGTGAAGCAGTGATCTTGTAAGACCGTGCAGAGCTTTGTGTTCCTTGTCCTCAGAAGGTCTCTCAACGATAACCTTGCTGCCGTCAACAGTAATCTTCATATCCTTGTGAAGCGTCTTTGTAAGTGTGCCCTTGGGGCCCTTTACCGTCACTTCGTTATTTTCACCAACCTGAACAGTAACGCCGGATGGAATATCTATTGGCATTCTTCCTATTCTGGACAATTTGTTCACCTCCTAAAATCTTACCAAACGAATGCTAAAACTTCACCGCCGACGTTAGCCTTGCGAGCCTCTTTGTCGGTCATGATGCCTTTGGAAGTGGAAATGATTGCAATTCCAAGTCCTCTGAGCACTCTCGGCAGTTCTTCCTTGCTTGCGTATACTCTAAGTCCCGGCTTACTTACTCTCTTAAGACCGGATATAACCTTTGTCTTGTTAGCGCCGTACTTGAGTGTGATATCTATAACACCCTGCAAACCGTCTTCTTTTACATCATAAGCGCTGATGTAACCTTCATCAAGCAGAATTTTTGCTATTGCAATCTTAGTCTTTGATGCGGGAACCGAAACGGTCTCGTGCTTTGCAGTGTTTGCATTTCTGATACGAGTGAGCATATCAGCGATTGGATCGGTAATTTGCATTGTGTGCTACCTCCTTTTTCTATTATATAAAACTTACCAACTTGCTTTCTTAACGCCCGGAATCTGACCTTTGTAAGCCAGCTCTCTGAAGCAGATACGGCAGATGCCGAACTTTCTCAGATATGCATGAGGTCTTCCGCAGATTTTGCATCTGGTATATTCACGGGTCTTATATTTCTGTGGTTTTTGCTGTTTCAAAATCATTGATTTCTTTGCCATAGTGAATACCCTCCTCTCACGCTTTAGTAAATGGAGCACCGAGCAGTGTAAGAAGCTCTCTTGCCTCTTCATCTGTCTTTGCAGTAGTTGTAAAGATGATGTCCATTCCTCTGATTTTGTCTATCTTATCATAGTCGATTTCCGGGAATATGAGCTGTTCCTTAATTCCGAGCGCATAGTTTCCTCTGCCGTCGAAAGAGTTCGGGTTGATACCGCGGAAGTCTCTTACACGGGGAAGAGCTATGCTGAACAGTCTGTCCATGAATTCGTACATCTTGTCGCTTCTGAGCGTAACCTTGCAGCCGATGTTCATGCCTTCTCTGATTTTGAAGTTCGCAACGGACTTTTTAGCCTTGGTTACAACAGGTTTCTGACCTGTGATTGCTGCGAGGTCTGTCATTGCAGCTTCCAGTGCTTTGGCGTTGTCTTTAGCTTCGCCCACACCGATATTTATAACGATTTTGTCAAGCTTGGGAATCTCCATCGGGCTCTTGTAACCGAACTTTTCCATAAGAGCCGCCCTGACTTCGTTTTCATATTTTGCTCTCATTCTGATCATGTGCGATAATCCTCCTTCCTATATCAGTCATCAAATACTTCTAAACAGTTTTTGCAATATCTTGCCTTGTTGCCGTCGGCAAGAATCTTGTAACCGATACGGGTCGGCTTGCCGCACTTGTTGCATATATGCATAACCTTGCTTGCATATATGGGGGCCTCCTGGTGGATGATACCGCCCACATCGCCGGCTTTTCTCGGCTTGGTGTGCTTGGTAACCATGTTGACGCCCTCAACGATAACTGTTCTCTTGTTTATACCTACGGACAAAACATTACCCTTTTTGCCCTTATCCTTACCGGAGATAACTACTACATTATCACCCTTTTTTATATGAACTCTGTTTTTCATTTCTTTAAGCCACCTCCTTGTTTACAGAACTTCCGGTGCCAATGACAAAATCTTCATATACTCATTGTCTCTGAGCTCACGTGCAATGGGCCCGAATATACGAGTACCTCTGGGGGTTTTATCATCCTTTATAATAACTGCTGCGTTCTCGTCGAACTTGATGTAAGTGCCGTCATTGCGTCTAACGCCGTTTACGCTTCTTACCACAACAGCTTTAACAACATCACCTTTTTTAACAACACCGCCTGGTGTTGCTTTTTTAACGGAAGCAACTACAACATCGCCGATGTTTGCATATTTTCTTTTGCTGCCGCCCATTACTCTGATACACATAAGCTCTTTGGCGCCTGTGTTGTCAGCAACCTTTAATAAAGTCTGCGGTTGAATCATATGACTCTCTCCTTCCTATGATTATTGAGCTTTCTCAACTACTTCAACAAGTCTCCATCTCTTGTCCTTAGAGATAGGTCTTGTCTCCATAACCTTTACTCTGTCACCGATATGAGCTACCTGATTTTCATCATGAGCCTTCAGTTTGTACGTCTTTTTAACGATCTTGCTGTACAGCTTGTGCTTAACGCTGTATTCTATAGCAACGACGATTGTCTTGTCCATCTTGTCACTGACAACCTTGCCGATTTTGGTTTTTCTGTAATTACGCTCCACTTAGAATTCCTCCTCTCTTATTAAACAGTCTGTTTTAATTCTCTTTCACGAAGGATTGTCTTTATCTTAGCGATTGTTCGCTTAACATCAGTAATTACTCTCGGATTGTCGAGCTGATTTGTGGCATGCTGAAATCTCAGGTTAAACAATTCAGCCTTCAATTCATCTAACTTCTGATTCAATTCCATGTCAGTAAGATCTCTTATTTCATTAATTTTCACTCGAATCACCGTCCATTTCCTGATCTTGCTTTGATACAATTTTGCATCTTATCGGGAGTTTGTGGATTGCAAGACGAAGTGCCTCCTTGGCAACTGCTTCGCTTACGCCGCCGATCTCGAACATGATTCTGCCCGGCTTAACAACGGCAACCCAATACTCCGGTGAACCTTTACCGGAACCCATTCGGGTTTCAGCCGGCTTTTCGGTTACGGGCTTGTCAGGGAATATCTTTATCCAAACCTGACCGCCTCTCTTTGTGTAACGAGTCATAGCAATACGGGCTGCTTCAATCTGATTGCTGGTGATCCAAGCAGGCTCAAGAGCCTGAATGCCGTACTCACCGTAAGCAATCTTGTTACCACGCGATGCCTGACCTTTCATGCGGCCTCTCATTACTCTTCTGTATTTAACTCTCTTAGGTAACAACATGATTATCTGCCTCCTTTACTCTTTCTACCCTCGTTATGCTTGGGAGCTGCAGCAGTCTTGAGCACCTCACCTTTGTAGATCCATACCTTAACGCCGATCTTACCGTAGGTGGTGTCTGCCTCTGCAAAACCGTAGTCGATGTCAGCACGAAGCGTCTGAAGCGGAATAGTACCCTCATGATACTGCTCGCATCTTGCAATTTCGGCACCGCCGAGTCTGCCGGAGCAAGCTGTTTTGATACCCTTTGCGCCCATCTTCATGGCTCTCTGCATAACCTGCTTCATGGCTCTTCTGAAGGAGATTCTTCTCTCGAGCTGTGATGCAATGTTCTCCGCAACGAGCTGTGCGTCAACCTCTGCATTTTTAACCTCTACAATGTCGATGATGACATTTTTGTTTATAAGCTTTTCTACGCTTGCTTTAATCTTATCCTTTTCTGCGCCGTTCTTACCGATGAGGATACCCGGCTTTGCAGTGTGGATGTGGATTCTTACCTTATTATCGTTTCTTTCTATTTCAATCTTTGCAATACCTGCTGAGAAAAGAGACTTTTTAAGGAATTTTCTGATTTTATAATCTTCAACGAGCAAATCGCCGAAGTCTTTTTTATCGGCATACCATTTGGAATCCCAATCTTTGATAACGCCGACTCTTACTCCGTGTGGATGTACTTTCTGACCCAAGGTTCTTTCCTCCTATCTTATTCTTTTTCTTTCAATACAACAGTGATATGGCTTGTTCTTTTTCTTATTCTGAATGCCCTACCCTGTGCTCTTGGCATAATTCTTTTAAGCGTCGGGCCCTGGTTTGCAAAAATCTCGGCAACGTACAGCTTATCAACATCCATGTTGTGGTTGTTCTGTGCATTTGCGATTGCCGAATTCAACAGCTTTTCTACAATCTCTGCTCCTGCTTTGGGAGTGAACTTGAGAATAGCCAGAGCTTCGCCGACCGATTTATTTCTTATAAGGTCTATAACGATCTTAACCTTCCTTGAAGAAATACGAGCATAACTCAATTTAGCTCTTGCTTCATTTACGACTGCTTCCATTCGTAAAATCCTCCTCTCTTAAATAGGATATATATTATTTTGCGTTTGTTGTTTTGCCGCCGGCATGACCCTTGAATGTTCTTGTGGGTGCAAATTCGCCGAGCTTGTGTCCAACCATGTCCTCGCTCACATAAACCGGGACGTGCTTTCTTCCGTCATGGACAGCGATTGTGTGGCCAACCATGTCGGGGTATATGGTAGACGGTCTTGACCAGGTTTTGATAACTCTCTTTTCACCGGCCTCGTTCATCTCAACAATTCTTTTCATAAGTCTTTCTTCAACGAAAGGCCCTTTTTTAAGTGATCTACCCATTAATACTTTACCTCCTTCCGGAAATATGTCAGGCTGAGTTTAGCCTGAAACTATCTGCCGTTTCTCTTTTTAACGATATATTTGTTGCTGTGCTTGTTCTTCTTGCGGGTCTTGTAACCGAGTGTAGGTTTACCCCAAGGAGTAACAGGTCCCGGCATACCGACAGGCGATTTGCCTTCTCCACCGCCGTGAGGGTGGTCGCAGGGGTTCATAACAACACCGCGGACGGTAGGTCTCCATCCCATGTGTCTCTTACGGCCCGCTTTACCGATTGACATATTCTCGTGATCGAGATTGCCCACCTGACCGATTGTAGCTTTGCACTCAAGGCTTACCATTCTCACCTCGCCGGAGGGGAGTCTCACCTGTGCGTAGCCGTTTTCCTTAGCCATGAGCTGAGCGCTGTTTCCCGCAGCTCTTACAAGCTGTGCGCCTCTTCCGGGGAAGAGCTCGATGTTGTGAATAAGCGTACCTACGGGGATGCTCTTTATCTTGAGCGCGTTGCCCGGCTTTATGTCCGCGCCGTCGCCCGAGCAGATTACATCGCCGACCTTGAGGCCGTGGGGAGCTATGATGTAGCTCTTTACGCCGTCCTCATACTGAATAAGTGCGATATATGCGCTTCTGTTAGGATCGTATTCGATTGTCTGAACAGTAGCGTTTACACCGTCTTTAAGTCTCTTAAAATCAACTACTCTGTATTTAGTTCTGTTTCCGCCGCCTCTGTGACGAACAGTAATTCTACCGTATGAGTTTCTTCCGGAATGCTTCTTGAGCGGTTCCAGCAAGGACTTCTCCGGTGCAACCTTTGAAAGCTCTTCAAATGTAGAAACAGTCATAAATCTGCGAGCAGGTGATGTAGGATTAAATTTTCTCATTGCCATGTCCTTTTTCCTCCTTTTCGATTAAGCCATTCCGTCAAAGAATTCTATGGTCTTGCTGTCCTGTGTGAGCTTAACTACCGCTTTCTTGTAGTCAGGTCTCTTGCCGGATGTAGCACCCATTCTCTTGATTTTTCCCTGTACTCTGAGTGTAGTAACCTTTTCAACCTTAACGCCGAAGATTTCTTCTACAGCTTTAGCTATCTCTATCTTGTTGGCATTGATGTCAACCTTGAATGTGTATTTTCTGTCTGCCAACTGATCCATGCTTTTTTCAGAGATTACGGGTTTAATAATGATATCGTGCTTATTCATTACCGTACACCTCCTCAATCTTTGATACAGCGTCCTTTGTAATAACCATTACATCATATTTCAGTATGTCATATACATTGAGGCTGCCCATGAATGTTGTTGCAACGCCTTCAATGTTTCTTGCGGATTTAACCACATTGTCGTTCTTCTCGTTGGTAACGATGAGCGCCTTGGAATCAACCTTGAGTGCGCCGAGCATACCCACAACCTGCTTTGTCTTGATTTCGTCAAAAGCAATGTTGTCCACAACGATAATCTCGCCGTCAGCCACCTTTGCGCTGAGCGCGGACTTAAGGGCAACCGTCTTAAGCTTCTTGTTTACGGAGTATCTGTAATCTCTGGGCTTCGGGCCGAGAGCGATACCGCCTTTTATCCACTGTGTCGCGCGGATGCTGCCCTGTCTTGCACGGCCTGTACCCTTCTGACGCCACGGCTTGATTCCGCCTCCGCGAACTTCCGAGCGAGTTTTGGTGCTCTGAGTACCCTGTCTCTGGTTTGCAAGGTAGTTTACAACAACCTGGTGCAAAGCAGATTTGTTTACTTTCTGTCCGAACACCACATCGGAAAGCTCTATGTCTCCGATGTTATTTCCTTTTATATCATATAAAGCTACTTTAGGCATCTAAAATTCCTCCTTTCCTTAAATTACGCTTTAACTGTATTCCTGATTGTCAAGATACCGCCCTTAGGGCCCGGAACCGCGCCCTTTATAAGGATGAGGTTTTTCTCAACATCAACTTTTACAATATCAAGGTTCTGAACCGTAACCTGTTCAACACCCATGTGACCCGGGAGTCTCTTATTCTTCATAACTCTCGAAGGAGTTGAGCAAGCACCCAGAGAACCAACGCCTCTGTGATAACCCGAACCGTGAGACATAGGACCTCTGTGAGTTCCCCATCTCTTGACGGTACCTGCGTATCCGTGACCCTTGCTTATGCCGGTAACATCTACTTTGTCACCCTCTGCAAAGACGTCGGCCCTGATAACCGCGCCCACATCGTAAGCGGAATCATCGTCGAGCCTGAACTCGCGCAGATATTTTTTGCTGCCAACACCCGCTCCTGCGAAGTGTCCCTTCATCGGCTTGTTAACGAGCTTTTCCTTAGCGTCGATAAAGCCTACCTGAATGGCATTGTATCCGTCATTTTCAACCGTTTTCTTCTGAACAACGGTGATCGGACCGGCTTCAAGAACAGTAACGGGTATTACTACGCCGTCTTCTGTGAAAAGCTGTGTCATTCCGATTTTCTTTCCTAAAATTGCTTTTTGCATTTCTTCTTCCTCCTATTTAGGTTATTGGTTGAAGCTGAATAAGGGCGCTCCAACATGACCCGCCGCATCATTTAAGTGCGGCAATGCACGCCGTAAAATCCGGCTGTGCCTCACACCTGCTTAATCTCGATGTCAACGCCTGTCGGCAGTGAAAGCTTGAGCAGTGTGTCGATTGTCTTGGGTGTAGGCTCCAATATGTCGATAAGTCTCTTGTGAGTTCTCATCTCGAACTGTTCACGAGAATCCTTATACTTGTGTACCGCTCTGAGGATTGTAACAACCTCTTTCTTTGTGGGGAGCGGAATAGGACCTGCAACCTTTGCACCTGTTCTCTCGGCAGTCTCGACAATTTTCTTTGCGGACTGGTCGATCAACTGGTGGTCATAAGCTTTGAGCTTAATTCTGATTTTCTGACTGTTAGCCATTAATAGTACCCTCCTAACATTGCGTATTTTTGGTGCCATCCGGCAGTCATAAAAAACTCACACCAACCCGTGTGTGTCGTACCCTGCGCATTATAAAACCCGGTGCAAAACTGCATACCGGGGACATAATACACCTGTTAAATGTACTGTGACTCTGCCGCCCGAGTTCATGATTCGGACATTCTCCGCAGAAATTGACAAAACCGCGTCTCCGCTGTGTTTGCCGGTAACCTCCTGCATCATCGTATGTCATGCCACGCTTTATTAGTATACCGCATTTTGAGCGGCTTTGCAAGCTTTTTTTTCATTTACGGGCGTATTTTTAAAATTTCGTGAAAAATATACATAAAGTTTATGGGATATTTAGTGATTTAGTGCAATTTTGCAATCGATTTGCAAAGAAAAGTGCGCAATGAAGCGGATTTGTTCATTGTTGCCGGAAAAGCATATTTATAATTCCTACAATTATTACGGAACTGCGTGCAAACGGGTCGATATGGTATCGCCCCCTACCGGCAAAGGCAGATTCTGCGCAAAGTCAAGGGATGTATATTATACGTTGAAAACCGATAGCAGCCGCACGGTATGCGTGTGTTTTCAACGTATAATATATATCACCGAGCCGACACACAAACCTCAGCAAAGGCGAGGGGCATATGTTGTGTGTCGGCGAGCGCCATAG
>CAJLYL010000007.1 GCA_905210855.1 uncultured Clostridia bacterium | reverse complement strand
GTAGAGGGTATCAAAGAAAAAAATACTGCCATTGTAATTTTCCTCACAAACGTATAATTTTTTTTACGAAATGAGAAAAGGTGAGTAAAGACGGGACAAAAAAATAAAAGGTGCGTAAACACTGGGTTTTCGTGATGTTATTTCGGGAAATTGTGCAAAATCACAATAAAAAATTATTCGTTTGCGCGGTAAATGATTTTCAGGGTTTTTGAGACAGATATTGTATAATTGGTGTTTTTGTGCAGTGGTATTAAAAAAGTTTTTAAAAATCATTAAAAAATTTAAAAAGTGATTAAAAAAGGTCATTGATTATTCGTGCAAACACGGTCGATGACCCCTTTTTATGCGCATTTGCGGTCTGACAAAGAATTTTAACGGATTTTTTAACAGCGTTTTAAGACCGTTAAAATATCATTAAAAAATGAATTAAAAAACAATATTTTTGAAAATCTTAAAAATGATTTTAATCGGTAATTTTTATTGTTTTGACATCGAAATTACCGATTAAGTATTTATGCGGCTTTGAGGGCAATTTTTAGGAAAAAAGGCAAAAATGTTGCAAGCAAACATATAAAAAATGAAAACATCTGCACTTTTCACAAAAAGTCAGTATTTATGCGGTTTTGAGCATGGTGTTAAAAATGTGCAAATGCGGTTCGAAAGTGATTAAATCAGCCTTAAAAAAACATTTTTTGAAAAACACAAAAAAATAATTTTAATCGCCACTTTTGCTTGTTTTTAATATAAAAGTGGCGATTAAGTGTTTATGCGGCTTTGAGGGCAATTTTTAAGAAAAAAGGCAAAAATGTTGCAAGCAAACATATAAAAAATGAAAATATCTGCGTTTTTCACAAAAAGTCAGTATTTATGCGCGTTTGAGCGCAATGTTAAAAATATGTAAAGATAGTCCGGTTGTGATTAAAACAGCCTTAAAAACCTTTTTTTCAAAAAATATAATTTAATCGTGCATTTTTAGTTTTTCAAACCAAAATGCACGATTAAGTGTTTAAGCGGCTTTAAGGGCATTTTTTAATAAAAATCACAAAAATGTTTCATGCTATTGTACAAAAAATAAAAGTGTATGCACAATTCACAAAAAGTCTGTGTTTGTGCGGTTTTGAGCGTTATATTAAAATATGTAATTACTGTTCGTATGATGTGGATTCCGGTTGATTTGATGTTTTTTCATAAACGGCATCTATCGCATCAAGGTCTGATGTGCCATAAAGCTTGAAGATGAATAAATGAAGTGCGTGAATAATGATGTTAAATATGTTAAGCAAGGCAGCAAAGAGAGCGCTGCCTATCCATATGTAAATCATAAGTGCGGTGTTAAATGTAGATACTACATCGGATGTGGAAAACGATGTCTTAGAACCTGACATATCAAATTTAAATTTCGGGCAGATGTTTCCGCAGATAATTCCACCCACAAAACCACACACCAATACTATAATTATTAAGGATTTGCAAAAGTTTTTCTTATCAAATTTTAATACCATTTAATTTTCCCCCTTAGGTTAGCCCCGCCGCAATCAACTCGCTATTTTTGGCGCGTTTTTCACATTCATTGATTTTTTCAAAATTGTCAAAATCGTTGCATTTCAAATGGCACAATTCATGTTTGTATATTTGTTTTCGCATATCCGCAGAATAACGCGAATTAATAAATATATTATATGTACCGTCCGGGTGAGGAATTGTCACGCCTTTTACACAGTACGGCATATCAATGGATCTTACCATTATATTGTCATCAGTCATCAGTTTTTGATTCCCCCAGCATCGCCTCGATAATCCGTACAGCTGTCTCAACATCTTTTTTTGTAGCGTTCTTTGTGAGTGAAAACAGCATTTTCATCTCCGGTCGCATCTTGAGTTCTTCAAGATATTCCATAAGTTCATCATCATAGTGTTTTTGAGGATTTTCGTCTTTGCCTACAAGGTAATCAACCGAAACATCAAAAAATTCCGCTATTTTCGGCAAATACCTATTATATGATACAGTTTTTCCACTTTTCCAATCAGTGAATGTACCTTTTGAAACGCCGATATAATCAGTCAATTCCTTTTGGGTCCTTCCCTGTTGCTTTAATAGATTAATAATTTTGTCTAAGGTATCCAAAGCATCCACCTCTAATAAGTTAAAATAAAACCTTCGGCGCGGTATATTTCAATAGCTTTTTTGATAAATTCGGCAGGCATATCCAAAAACTCGGCAAGCTGCCAAAGTTCAGCGCATCCGTGCTCAAATGCCTCGCGGATTTTCTCAAAAGGCAAAAACTCATGCACTGCTGCACGGTCGGCACGATATTCATGTTGTTCTATCATTTCAAGAGGACTGGATAGATGATGTGTCGCACCGCTCTTACAGTGACCGTATTCGTGTGCAAGTGCAACAAACTCTGAGTTTGAATCTTCAAATTTACTGCGGTCAACAAATATGCCGTATGAATCTATACATTTTACAGTGACGGCATCACCATTTGTCATGCGATAGTCTATCAATTCTATATTCTCATCGAATATTTTATTATGTACATCTATCAAGCATTGCATATAATGTCCCCGTTATTCTTTTGAATTGTTTTTTTCCATGACCCTATTCTTTAATATCCTTGCCATGTCTAAGAGCATATTTTTATCGTCATCCGACAAATCTTTTGTCTCGTTGTGCATGGCAAATTCAAATTCATCAAATCGGATGTTGGTCTCGCCCGGCTTTTGATTCGGGTCATCTGTCCGCCCCAAAAGATAATCAAGTGGCACATCAAGATAATCAGCTATTTTTTGCACCACTTCCGCACTTGGTATATTTCCGCGTTCTGACCAATTCAAAAAGCTATTTTTAGATAAATGCAAATCGGTTAATAGCTTATTTTTAGTGATTCCTTTTTTCTGAATCAAATCAAGAGTCCGTTCTAAAAACATATAATACACCTTCTTTATTTGTTGTTTTGCACAATTTATGCAATATATACTTGTGCAAAATGCTATTATTTCCTCAAACGAGGAAATAACTATTGACATTCCTCAATTGAGGAAATATAATATTAATCGTAAACAATAATATTGTTGTTGAAACATTCGGTAAAAGGATACAAAACAAGCAATGCTGGTTGGTGCACAAGTCAGCATCGCAAGTTTTGAAAATTTGGTCAGCTCTATTTTATCACATATTGCTGACCAGGTCAAGAAAAATTTAGGAGGTCAGTAAAAATGAAAAAGTTAAGAGAGGCTACGGCATACGACCACGCACGGATGTGTGACACGCTGAAATGCGCGGACTGTCCGCTGGATAGGGCAAGCAACGGCAAAGATATAAACTGCGGCAAGTTCATCATGGAGCATTACAAGGAGGCAAGCGAGGCAATCGTAAAGTGGTGTGACGAGCATCCGGAAATGCGATGGATAAGCGTTGAGGAAAGGTTGCCGGAGGCGACTGAAACGGCTATTGTAGCATTTGCGGACGGGACGGTCAGGAGTGATATCTCGCTCCAATTCGGTGCGTTTTGCTTAGAAGACATGTACGGCAAGGCGACACACTGGATGCCGATGCCGGGAGCACCGGGAGGTGCGGAGTGATGAAAGGGATATGGAAAGTAATATACAACCCGACAGTCGGGTATACAGTCGCAAGGCTGAGGGATACATCACGCCCGATGCACAGCGGAAATCTTGAATACTACGGCGAATACAGCGACAACCGTGAGGAGCTCGAAAGAGTTGCGGACGAGTTGAATAATTCGGAGGTGCAAAGATGAGAGGATTGATTATTGCCATGATTGCCGGGACGGCGGTGTTATATATGTTTATCGGGTTGTTGGCGGCGGTGGCTATCGAAATGGTTGCCAAGGAGAACGACATCAGGTTTTTCAAGTTTGTGCGATATATGTACACGAACTACGGTAAGTTCCGCAAGAAATTAATAATCTATGTTGCCGGATTGATTGCATGGGTGCTCATCGGCACGGTATACATCGGCGCGGCAAACAAGAATGACGAGGAATACATCTATCACATAGTACAGAGTGGCGAGAGCGTATGGAGCATAGCATATGATACATACGGCGATGAGGTTGATTTGCGGCGGATGGTGAGGAAGATTGAGCGGATGAACGGAATTAAGCAGTCGGTCATCTATCCGGGGCAGATTATTGAGATGCCGGACATGGTGGAGTGAGTTAATACAACCCCTCAGTCGGCTATTTCATTTGATATTATTTTTTGCAAAATAATATCAATGCGCCGACAGCTCCCCTTGCACAGGGGAGCCTTTACACGGGGCAAGAATACGGAGGAGTGCATATATATGAAGAAGAAAAAAGACATTGAATCGCTGGCGGACATCGAAAAGGCGGCGAGAGACGAGGGATTGACAACAGGTCAGTATCTTGCCAAGAGGCAGATTGAAGAAATGCGCCGGAACAAGTTTTGGAAGGACACGGAGGCGTGCGACATGAGCCGTGACTACGGCGACTGCGTGGCGGAGCGGAGAAGATGCGAGGAGTGTGAATACAATGGATAAATTCGATTTTGAGTTCGTGATAAGGCAGGCAAAGGAGAGCGACATATACATCGACTGTGGGTTGACGCCGATAGTGAGCGGATATTACTACCGAGAAGCGGTTAAGCTTATCAAGCGGCACGGCACTCCGCCCGGAATAACAGCGATTAACGACTCGCGGAGAATAATCCGGTGCGGTGAGCATGACATATACTTTTCGTATGAATCGGCAATACCGGAGGGGATTGAGGCAATACCGATATACACATTAACAGAGGGGGTCTGAACATGGGATACAACAGCATAATGATTGAACTGATGAAGCTCGGCAAGACGCAGAGGGATTTGCTTGAGGAACTGAAAAAGAGAGGTTACCCGAGACTGTATCAACAGCAACTGAGCGCATACATCCGCGGAACCGTGTGCGGACCACAGAGCGAGGCGGTCATTAAAATAGTTTACGAAATCATAGACAACTGGAAGGACGGAAAGAGGGCGGCAATATGATAAAGCTGACAGTGAAAGAACTCGCGGAAATTGCCGGATGTGGAGTCAGTATTATTAAGCAAAAAGCACTTAGGGGAACTCTTATCAGCGAAATAATCATTAATGATAAAGGTTGCAAACAATATATGTTCCCCCTCGAATCTCTCCCCGAGGATATTCGGGCGAGATATTACCGCTCGAAATTCGCACGACCGAGCATATTGAGGGTCAGTGATGAGGCGTTGGAGAACTTCACGGAGAGTGAGAGAGAAGAAATAAAGCGGTGGTATGACATCATAGCCGAATGGCTGCGATTCCGCGACGCATCCGACAGCAAAGCTGAGGCGGACGCGATGTTTATTGAGGGATACAAGGAGCAACACGGTCCGTACAGTCAGATGTGCATAGCCGGACTGTACAAACGGTGGCGATGTATCAGGGAGGGCAACATCAGCGGACTGGTGGACAAGCGCGGAGGATACAACAAGGGAGTGAGCAGTATTCCGCAGGAAGTCTGGGACAGGTTCATGTATTACTACCTCAACGAGAACAGACCGAGCGTAAACAAGTGCTATCTCAACACGGTGGCAAACATTGAGGAGACGCTGCCGCAGCTTGTGAATATGATACCGAGTCAATCGGCATTCCGGCGGCGACTGGCGGAAGTGCCGAAAGCGGTGCTCATAGCCGGACGGGAGGGCAACAAAGCAATGCTTGACAAGGCTGCTCCATACATCAGCCGAGATTACCACAGTCTGTCGCCGAATGACATATGGATTGCCGACAACCACACACTCGACATAATCAGTTATGACGAGGAAAAAGAGATGAAACACAGGCTATACCTCACCGCATTTCTGGACGCGCGGAGCGGAGTGCTCGTCGGGTGGAACATTACGGAGAACCCGAACAGTCAGAGCACACTCATAGCACTGCGGCACGGCATAATGCGATTCGGAATACCGAAAAAGGTGTATTTCGACAACGGTTCCGAGTTCCTCACTCACGACCTTGCCGGCAGAGGTCACAGGACGCGCAAAAGTCAGATTAACGAGGTGGTGGCACATCCGGTATTCGCAAGATTGGGAATTGAGATGATAAACGCCATAGTCAAGAACGCCAAGGCGAAGCCGATTGAGCGAGTGTTCAGAACGATAAAAGAGGATTTCTCAAAGAGTTTTGTCACATTCTGCGGCGGAAATGTACTCGAAAAGCCGGAGCGACTGAAAAGTGTGCTCAAGAGCGGAGAGATACCGACCGACAGCACGGTGAGCACGGCATTTGCCGATTATGCGGACGGCATCTACAATGTCGGCAGTTACACCGGAGCGGTGCAAGCCGACAGGAAGATGAGCCGTGTGGAGGTATGGAACAGCTACATCAAGGAGCAGCGCAAGGCTATTAATGAGGACGACCTCAACCTTATGCTGATGAGGAGCACCAGAGCGCAGACGGTGGGCAGAAACGGAGTGCACCTCACCATAGCCGGAGAGCGATTGGACTACTGGAACGAGGAAACATGGAAGATGCAAGGCGAAAAGGTATACTTGCGATATGACCCGTCAGACCTGGGCACGGTGAGGGTGTACAACTCGGAAAGCGACAAATACATCACGACGCTGCCGTTATCACAGGAGACGCGAATCAAATTCGACGCGGAGCATGAAGATGTGGCGTTGGCGCAAGCGAAGGTGCACGAAGTCGGCAGAGCAATCCGCAAGAACCTCAGGGACTACAAAGAGAGACTTGAGCCGTGCGCAAGAATTGATATGCTCGACATGGAGTTGAGGAGAGCGCACAAGGGCAAGCAGAAGTTTGTCATCCAAGAGCCGAAAGTCATCATTCCCGTGGTATCCGGAGAACAGAGAGAGGAACCGCTCAAGGCGGTTGCCGGAGATGTAATGCCGGTTATCATCGACATAAACAAAATGAACAGGAATGCGGAGGCAAGGAGAAAGTGACAACACCTCAGTCGGCTATTTCATTTAATATTATTTTTGACAAAATAATATTAATGCGCCGACAGCGGTCTCGGCTCTGCCTCGGTCGGCGATAAACGCTTGCCGCCGGCAAGCATCGCCCTTGCACAGGGGAGCCTATGCGTGGGGCGAAGAATAATTAAAATAGTGGGAGGAGAAACAGATGTACAGTGAAGAACAGAGACAGGAAATCATGCGCAAGCTGAATCTGCTTGCGAAATCAAAAGGGATAAGCATTAACAAGACAGGAGAGCTGACGGGAGTGTCAAGCAGCGTAATCTCGTCGCTGAAAAACGGAAAATACAAGGGGAACGCGGATAAGTATTATGAGATATTAGACAACTATCTCAGCACGGTGGAACTTGCCGATGACAGAGCGAGTGCCGGAGTGACGGCAGATTATGTGCCGACATCTATCAGTCAGAATGTATATGCAATCATAAAGAACTGTCAGCTCAAGGGCGGTCTTGCGATAGCCTGCGGAGACGCCGGAGTGGGCAAGACGAAAGCAGTGCAGAAATTCGTAAGCGACAACCCGAATTTAGCGATTGCAATAACGGTTAATCCATGTGTAAAGGGTCTTAAAAGTGTGTTAAAAGTGCTTGCGGACAGGTTGGGCGTGAGTGCAAAGAGCATTGATGAGTTATGGTTTGCGATAGCGACCAAGCTGCGCGACAAGATGGTGCTCATCTTTGACGAAAGTCAGCACTTGCCGATAAAGACGATTGAGAGCTTAAGGGCGTTTTCGGACTATTTCGCGGACAAAGGGCAGACGCTCGGAGTAGTGTTCGTTGGTAACATGGAGACGGCTTGCAACCTCGCCGGAAACAAGCGAGCGGATTTTGCGCAGATAATGAATCGGACGAAACAGAACAAACAATATTATACGCGACAGATTACAAAAAAGGACATTGAGCTGCTCTGCCCCGACATCGCGGATGATGAGCAGTCCGTGGAGTTTATTCTCGCCGTGGCGCGGAGCAGACAGGCACTGCGAGGAGCGTGCAATCTATACAGCAACGCGCTCGACAACGAGAATGTGACATATGAGGGTCTTGTAGCAATGGCAAAAGAAATGGAAATGAGCATATGAGGAGGAATTAAAAATGGGACTTAAAAGAGTATCACAACTGACAGAGACATTCGGGCTGACAATATTGCAGGACATAAGGCGTGAGATTGGTTTGGTAAAGCCGTGCGGAGTGGAAATGGAAGTCAGCGACGGCAGAGACGCCGTCATCATACGCAGACTGGATTATCCGTGCACTCTCTGCGGAGGTTATGACGGATTAAAGACTTACGGATATCGGCGTTTATGCCGCAGATGCGCCGAGAGAATCTACTATGACATTCAGCAAGAAAGGGCAAGCCGTGGATTTATTAACCCATAAGCAGAGAGCCTGCATATATGCACGTGCGAAAAATCTCGGCATAAGCGACGGGACGAGAGAGGACAATCTCCACGCGCTTGTATATGCAGTCTGCGGCAAGGAATCAATAAGCCGGCTGACATATGCCGAGGCGGAGGCGGTGAAAAAAGAGCTTGCGAGAGCGTTTGAATCGTGCAAAATCTCCGCCGGACAGGAGAAAAAGATATGGCGGCTGATGTACGAGCTGGCAAATGTGAGTCCGTCCGACGCGGAAATCGGCGACAGGCTTATAGGCATCATTAAGAAAGTGACAGGCATGGACGCGGTGCGCAAGAGACCGTTTGCGTGGGTCACAAGCGAACAGGCACAAGCAATAACGGAGATGATTAAACGGTACATCCGCAATGCCAAGGCAAAGAAAGGGTGATGCGTATGGATGAGAAAAAATACGAGGGTGTGGGGTTAGAGGAGTTAGAGGAACTACCGGAGGTATATGAGCAGCTTGCCGGAGTTATCGGCATTGAGGCGACACTGCTTGTTGCGGAGATATATGGCGGCGAGCAGGTATATTTTCCGAAGATTGAGGCTATCACGCGCCCCGTGAGGAACGGCAAGATTAAAGCGGATTTTGACGGATATAATTTCGGCGAGTTAGCGAAAAAATATAACCTGACAAAAACGCAGATACGGCAGATAGTATCGGAGCACATCAATGAAGTGCGTAGCAGACCTTTGCCGGACCAGGTAAGATTTTTTGAAGATGAATAAAAAAACGGAAAGACCGCTCGGAGAGATTCGGGCGGTTTTTTTCGCTTTGGACGGATATGTATTATTTATTCTTGCGCCTGCGCTGAACTCGTCACTTAAGAATAAATGATACACACCCGTCCTTTGACTATAAAGAGAGATACTATATCTGGAAACTGTACAAAATTTCGTCAAATATATAATTTGAACACAAACCGATATACAAGGTAAAATTAATTCATAAAGATGAACGGCTTAAGCGAGGTGTGAAAATGAATGCTGTATTTAATCATGTATATTTAGTCATAGCCGGACTGTGCGTAACCGTGCCGCTCGGTATTATAGGATATTTCCTCAGGCAGACCATGAATCGGCTGAAAGATGTTGAGGATAAGGTAAGCGGAATAAAGGACGCGCAAACCAAGGCAGAGGCATCCAACAAAGACACGCTTGCAAACACAAAAGCCATCGAAAAGCTCACAAAGGACTTAGAGACAGTCAAAGGCGACTATCTGAGCCGTGATGAGTTTGTGCGCTCTATGGCGCAGATTAACCACAAATTTGACCGTCTGGAGGACAAGATGGACAGGAACGCGGCAAAGGTGGACGACAAGCTTGACAGGCTGCTCAAGCAGAAAGGATAAATGACATGAACAAAGACGAAATGCTCAAAAAAGCGGCATCGGCGTCGTTTAGAAAAGCAAACGGCGCTGTGCTGCGGACTATCAATATATTAAGAGAGAAGTACAACAAACTGGATGTGGTGCAGTCTATCCTCGAGGAGAGCGGCGTTGAGGCAGGCGAATTTGTAGACGCGCTCAATTTTCTGAGTATGTGCGGATACATTCAGCTGCGCAACATAGTCAGCAAAGAGGCGGCGGACATAGCGGACGCGTCATACAAGGACTGTGAGGCTAAGGTGACCGCAAAGGGAATCAGACTGCTTGCCGGAGGCATGAGCGACAACATGGTGGAGGTGTGACGTCATGGGAAAGAATCGCAAATGTTCAAAGGTGGACAGGCTGCCGTTTGATGTAAAGACGACGGTGGAGCAAATGATGCTTGACCCGACAGTGACCTATCGCAGCATAGCAAACTACATCCGCGAGAGAGGATATGAAATAAGCATATCCAGTGTGCAGAGACACGCGGCGAACCTCAACGAAAGCGCGTCAACGCTTAAAATGGCGCAGGAAAATTTCCGCGTTCTCATGGACGAGATGAGCAAATATCCGAATCTGGACACGACAGAGGGCATTATTCGGCTTTTGAGCCACAATGTACTGGAGGCTATCAATGCAACGCCGGAGGAGCGATGGAAAGACATTGACCCTGTTAAACTCATCGGACAGGCAACCGCGCTCACAAGAGCTGCGGCGTACAAAAACAAGATAGACATCGAGAGCAAAGAACTGCTTGACAGAGGATTCGACTATGTTAAGGACATGATTTTTGACACAATGGCACAGGAAAATCCACAGCTATACAAACAGCTTGAGAAATACCTCAACCAAAAGCAGAGGGAGGCAAAACAATGATGTACTGCATAAAGTGCCCCACGGGGAGCGAGGAATATGTCAAGGGCGAGCTTAACAAGCTGCCGGACATAGCGGCACATCTGCCGAAGAAAACAATGTACATAAGAAGATGCGGAGACTGGCACAGGACGGAGTATGTGATAATACCCGGATATGTGTTTGTGGAGACGGCAGCACCGCTGACGGACGAGACATACTATGCGGTGAGAAAGACAAACCGTGTGACGGGGTGGCTCGGGGCGGACGGCCCCGAGAGCCTATGCGAGAGTGACGCGGAGTTTGTAAGGTTCATCAGCAACGGCGGCGAGGCGCTGCCGATTCTCAAGGCGACATCGCCGATGATAAAGAAATGCATCATTGCCGGGGTTGACAAAAGGCAGCGGAGAATAACGCTTATATTTCAACTGTTCGGAAAGGTGCATAAGATTACATTCGGGTATGAGGTATAGACCGGTTCGGCAAATTAAAAATCAAAGATACGGTTCACGGGTTGATTCGTCCCCAGGACACGGTCGGAGACACATAGAATTAAAATCAGTTGATTTGAAAGTGAATTTAAACGGAATTTTAATAAATTTTAAAAACCGTTAAAAAATCATTTAAAAAATCAACCGGCGCAGCCTGCATTTTTTGATTTTTTGCCTTTTAACAGAGCAAAAAGACAAAAATCGGGGCAAAAAACGCCGATTTTTTAATTCTGTGTGCCTTTTTTGTTTGCGATGGGAATGTGAATGTGTTTAACAGCTGTTAAACGGCTTTTAAGCGCCGTTTAAATTTTTTAAGAGTAAACAGAGATGTCGAAAAGTCAAAATCGGCTTAAAATCAAAAAATGAGGGTCAATTATGATTAATTCAAAGCGATACGGCATAAAAAAGTTCACTCAGACTTTTGCCGAGAGGAAAAATAAAAAAAGTGCCGACGGTTTTTCAAAAAAATTTTCAAAAGCTCTCGGATTTGAGCCTAAAAATTTTAATGGTTTTTTAACAGGCGATGATGAGTTTTTGAAAAACGGAAAATGCGCACAGTTTTTGTCCGCGGTGTCCGGCGGATATGAGAGCGACGAATGGCGGAAGATATTCACGCCGAAACAGATGGAATCCGTAATGTTATTGAAAAACGGCGGATTCCGCCGACTGAACATACTGGACGGCAGCGTCCGCAGCGGAAAGACATACATAAGCCTTATACTCTGGGCGCTGATGATGAGCACAAGAGACTACAACGAGCGCGGCATAATGGTCGGGCGCACATTGACAACACTCAAGCGTAACTGCCTTGAATTGTTGCAGGAGCTTGTGGGCAGCGAAAACTTTATGTACAGTGTGCCGCGGAAAGAGGCTCGCCTGTTCGGCAGAAAGATATATCTTGAGGGCGCGGATAATGTGCTCAGCGAGGACAAAATCCGAGGCATGACCCTCGCCGGAGCATACTGCGACGAGATTACGCTGCTTGACGAGAATTTCTTTAGAATGCTGCTCTCCCGATTATCGGTTGAAAGGGCGTTTCTGCTCGGAACGACAAACCCCGACAGACCTACGCACTGGTTAAAGATGAAGTACCTTGACCGCGCGGACGAGCTTGATTTGCTTAATCTCAAATACACGATAGACGACAACACATTTCTCGCCGGTGATTATGTGAGCAAAATCAAAAAGGAATATGTCGGAGTGGACTATGACAGATTCATACTCGGCTTATGGAAAGCGGCAGAGGGAGTTATATATCCGCTGTTTGCAGACAATCCGCAGAGGTTTATCATAGACGGCGTGAACTCCGAAGAAATAAAGTTCGCGACAATCGGTGTGGATTTCGGCGGTACCCGGTCGGCTCATGCGTTTGTCCTCACAGGCTTTACGAAAGGATTTGAACAGGCAATCACACTGGATGAATTTTATCTTAAAAAGCAGATATCTCCGGCAGAGCTTGAGAGTGAGTTTATATCATTCGCCCGAAGGGCACAGGGCAGATACAGAGTGCACGAGGCATACTGCGACAGCGCAGAATCAACGCTTATTAAAGGCTTGAGAATGGCAGCGGCGCGCGAGGGATTGAGCGTAAGCGTAATTAATGCCCGAAAGAATCTGCCGATTGAGCGTATACGGTTCACCAACAGGCTGATGAGCTTTGACAGGTACAAGATATGCAAAGGCTGCACACATCTTATCAAGGCATACCAAGAGGCGGTGTGGGAATCGAATGTGTTCAAGGACAAGCGGCTCGACAACGGCTCATACAATGTGGACAGTCTTGACGCAAGCGAGTACAGCATTGAGCCGTATATGGACACGATGATAGTATGGTGAGGTGGTTAATATGGTGGATATACAGAAAATAGTCGGGTGCAAATGCGACAGTTTAATGCAGCCGCATATTGAGCTGTGGAAAGAGATATACAAGGGCATTGTGCCGAGTTTCCACAACTACAAGATATACAACGGCAAGCAGTTTGTCGGCAGGGAGAGAAAGAGCCTCAGGATGGGCAAGAGAATCTGCGAGGACTGGGCGAATCTGCTGATGAATGAGAAAGTGCAGATAAATGTGGATGACGACGCATTAAACGAGCGGATGTATAAAGTGTTTGAAGAAAACAATTTTTATGTTGAGGCAAACGCGTTGATTGAAAAATCCTTTGCATTCGGCAGCGGAGCGTTTACGGAGTACAAAGACAACGACGGCAGAATACACATTGATTACATAACCGCCGACATGATATACCCTATCAGCTGGACGGGGAGCACCGTGACGGAGTGCGCTTTTGTGTCGGTTAAGGTAATCGGCGGTGTTAGCTGTTACTATGTGAATATCCACAGGATAATCGGCGGCGAATATGTGGTGTACAACCGACTGTATGAGAAAGACGGTTTTGCAGAAATTTCATTGCCGAGCGGAGTTCTCGGTGAGTGGCACACGGGCAGTATGCAGGCGAAATTTCAGATAATACGTCCGAACACGGTCAACAACATGGAATATGATTCGCCCCTGGGAATTTCCATACTTGCGAATGCGTGGGACGAGATAAGGGGCATTGACCTTGTGTACGACAGCTACATGAATGAATTTACGGTCGGCAAAAAGAGAATAATCGTGCCGGAGACGATGGCGCAGAGACAGCTTGAAAAAGACGGAATAACCGAGCCTGTGTTTGATACAAACGACACGGTGTTCTACGCTATCCCAGGCAAGGATGACAGGACGCAGATGCCGAAAGAGATTGACATGAACATAAGGGGCACGGAGCACAAAGACGCGCTGCAGCAGTGCCTTAATCTGCTCAGCGACAAATGCGGTCTGGGCAGCGACAGATATTCATACTCCCGGCACGAGGTCAAGACGGCGACAGAGGTGGTATCGGAGCAGTCGGAACTGTTCCGCAACCTCAAAAAGCATGAAATACTCTTAAAATCCGCGCTCATCGGTCTTGTGCGGTCGCTGGTTGAGTTTATGGACTACAAGGGTGATGTCACCGTCAAGATAGACTTTGACGACAGCATCATAGAGGACAAGGGCACAGAGTTTACAAGACGGCTGCAGCTTGTGCAGAGCGGTGTATGTGCGCCGTGGGAGCTGAGAACATATTACCTCAACGAGACAGAGGACGCGGCGAAAAAATTCTGTGCGGAGCTTGCCGCGGCAGAATTTGCGGAGGAATAAGGCATGATTACTCCCGAATGGCTTGACATGAGACTCAATATGCTGAGTGTACACAAGGAATTGCAGGAGAGCATACTGCGAGACATGGTGCGGCGGATACTGAAAACAAACTTTACCGTCACGGACACTGCGGCATGGCAAGCGGAAAAACTGCAGCAGAGCGGAATGCTCTATGACAACATTATCACCGAGGTGTCAATAAGGACAGACAGAACCGCCGCCGAAGTGCGCGCAGCATTCAAAGCGGCGGAGACGGAAGTATTCAACTACGACAACGAGGCATTGGAGAGTGCCGGGATTGACCCGAGGGCATTCCGCAACATTTCGCCGATGATGAAAAGTATTCTCTTTTCCGCCGGACTGAAGACATACACGGCGGCAAAGAACATAACCAAAACTACGGCAGTGACAACGCAGACCGCATTTGTAAATGCGTGTGATGTGGCGCATATGCAGATAGCAAGCGGAGCATTCAGCTACAACGAGGCAATTCGCCAGGCTGTGAAAAGCGCGGCAGTGCAAGGCTTTAAGGTGCGCTACCCCACCGGACGGGCATCAAGCCTGGACGCGGCGGTGCGCAGAGCGGTGCTCACCGGAGTGAATCAGACTTGCGGCAAGCTGCAGGAGCTGAGAGCGGACGAATACGAGGTTGACCTCATGGAGACAACGGCGCATTTCGGTGCGCGCCCCACTCATGCGGAGTGGCAGGGTCAGGTTGTTTCGCGCTCGGGTCGGAGCGGATATTTAAGCCTTGACGACATCGGCTACGGTGCGGTGGACGGATTCATGGGTGCAAACTGCCGGCACAACTGGCATATGTATTTTGAGGGATACAGCCGCAGGGCGTACACGCCGGAGCAGCTTGAAAACTTGAAAAACGAGACTGTGACATACGAGGGCGAGGAAATGCCCGTGTGGCAGGCGCGCGAGCGGCAGAGAGCAATGGAGCGCTCTGTGCGCAGATACAAGCAGGAGCTTGTGGCGTATGACGAGGCGGCGAAGAACACCATAGAGCCGGAGGAGCGGATTCCGTGGCAAGCGGAATTTAACGACGCGGCAGCAAAACTCAAGCGCAAAGAGGCGGAGATAAAGGATTTTTGCGAGCAGACGGGCTTGCAGAGAGAAACAAGCCGCGAACAGGTGTTTGCGACAGCTACCGAAAACGGAATCAAAGGATTCGGCAAGAGTGTGAGCGGTAAGGCGGTGCAGGCGTTTGAAAAACAAAAGCTGCCGAACTACAAAGAGGCGGTTATAGCGCCTGAAAAACTGACAGGATATGCCCTTAACAAAAATCATCCGTTTGGAAAAGACAAAGCTATTGCATTTGAGAAGTATTTAGGTTATACTTTAGATAATGCGGAATTGCTTGATGCCGAAATACGCAAAGGACTGAATGAAAACATTGCAAAGGCAAGAACCGAGACCGAATTTGGAAAACCATATGAAGTCAGGATGATTATGAAGGGTATCAACGGCAAAAAGGCAAAAGTTAAAACAGGATGGATAATTGATAAAGGCAAACAAAATCCGAGACTTACAAGCGTATATATTTTTGAGAAAGGGAATGGAAAAAAGAAATGAAAATCAAGGAATTTGATTGTGTTCAGCTGAAGGACGGTCGTATAGGAACTGTACTTGAAGTCTTCGATAGCGGCAAAGCTTTTATGGTCGAAATTTCGGACAGTGACGGCAGAGCAATTGATACACCCATTGTATATCGTGAGGATATCGTAAAAGTAACATATAGCGCATAAGACACCCTACGGGGTGTTTTTAATTGCAAAAAATTAAGGCGGTGAGGACATGAATTACGATGATGGTTGGATGGGTTATTCGCTTGCAATGATTTTGGCGGTTATAGCCTTTTTGATATCGTTTACAAAGTGAATTAAATAATACAAGCACCCTACGGGGTGTTTTTATTATACAAAAAATTAAGGAGGACACAAAAATGGAGTTTTTGAAAGAAATCCTCGGCGATGAGCTTTTTGCTCAGGTTGAGGAGAAAATCAATGCCGCAGACGGCGTTAAGCTTGCGAACATTGCCGATGGCTCATACATCGCAAAAGCCGATTATGACAAGCTGAGCGGCGAACTTGAAAAGTTCAGGACCACGCCGGACAACTCGGAGGAGCTTGAGACCCTGCGTGCGGACAAGGCAAAGCTTGAGGGCGACATAAGCAAACTCAAGTTTGATTCCGCGCTTAGCCTGGCACTCGCCACAAGCGGCGCAAGGAACACAAAAACACTCGGCGCACTGATTGACCCCGACAAGCTTACTCTTACCGATGAGGGACTTGACGGATTCGGTCAGCAGCTGGCGACGGTCAAGGAGGAGAACCCCTGGCTGTTCGGCAAAGAACCCGAGGGCACGGGCATGGCGCACGGCACTGCCGAGCCGACCATGGACGGAGTAACAAAGAGTTTTCTCGCCAAAAACGAGGGAATCAAAATTGATTAAGGAGGAATTTTAAGATGGCACATGAAGCACAGGAAAGATATTCGGCGCTCGTCAACGCTAAGATACGCCAGGAACTTGTACTCAAAGACGGTGTAGTATTCAACAACGATTACGAGGGCAAACCGACCGCCGGAGCGGTTAAGGTTCCCGTGAGGGACACAGAGGTGGTCGTTTCCGACTATGACAAGGCAAACGGCATTGCCGGCACTGCCTCAAGCACGGGTTATGAGACAATACTCATAGACAAAGACAAGGCCATGAATGAAATCATAGACGGCTACGACAGCGCAGCCGTACCCGACAACCTTGTTGCCGACAGACTGGACAGCGGCGGTTATTCGCTTGCCCTGCAGATTGACAAGGACGGCGGCACGGTGCTGTTGGCTGCCGCACCTACAATGGGCATTGCGGCGCTTACAAAGGACAATGTGTATGCAAACATCGTCAATGTGCGCAAGGCGCTCAACAAGGCGAATATTCCGGACGACGGCAAGAGATTTTTGCTTGTCACTCCCGACTGTGAGGCACTCATCCTCACATCGCCGGAGTTTACCGCGGCATCCAATCTCGGCGACAAATACAAGGAGACCGGAGCAATCGGCAAGATTGCCGGATTCAATGTTATTCTGTGGAATGACAGCACGGCGAATCTGCAGATGCTTGCCGGTCACCCGAGATTCGCTACGAGGGTTAAGGAATGGTCCGTGCCCGTCCATGTACAAGATTTGTCGGCAAGCGGCAAATATATAGGCGCGTCCGCTGTTCAGGGCAGACAGGTGTATGCGCACAAGGTACTCCGCTCTGCGGCATTCCGTGCGGTATATTCGCCGAGCGTGCTTGCGGTAACCTGTGCCGAGGGCGGCACCAAGGGCAACACGATAGCAACCGTGACAGGCAACACCGGCAGCCTGTATTACAGAATAGCCGGTGCGAACAGAGCAAAATACGGCGATGCAGTGACCGACTGGACGGCACTGACATCGGGCACTACCGCGATTGCGGCTAAGAGCGGCGACATAATCGAAGTTGCGGAGGTGGATTCCGACAGCAAGATTGTCGCTGTCGGCTACGCAAACGCAGTGCCCAAGGCGTAAGGAAAGGCAGGTGCTTGCCACATGATAATATACGCCGATGAAAGCTACTACACCGAGTATTGCGGTGGAAGAGCGCCGAAAATCGCGGAAAGTGAGCGGACTTTTTATCTGAGACAGGCAAGCGCCTATCTCAACACCATCATCCGCCACAAACCGAGCGAACCCTACCCTGAGGAGGTTAAAAACGCCTGCTGTGACATAGCCGAGTGTATATGTGCGCATGACGCACGGCGCGGAATAACATCCGAAACAACGGACGGATATTCCGTCAGCTTTGACACCGCAAAAGGTGCAGAGACTGAGGCACAGGGCATTGCCGAGCGTTGGCTTACCGGCACAGGGTTGCTCTATCGGGGGTGACGATATGACGGTAAACGGAGCCGTGACGGTATGGCATTGGAACGAGGAGACGGAAGAATACGCGCCGACGGTATTTTACGCTGCACACATCTACAACGAGACGCGCACAGACGTGTCAGACGGCGGATTTGTGCACGGAAACACCTGCAAGGTGCGGATTCCGACGACCTCAACGATTGACATATCCACGGATGATTACATTTACATCGGTATTGCAGAGGGCAGCATATCCAAGGGCGAATGTCTCAAGGTGGTTGCCTTTTGCGACAACCGCAAATGCACGTCGCCGCACTGGAGGATTGATGCCGTATGAGCAAGAATGTAGGCGTTAAGTTTGAAATGCGCCCGACCGAAGAGCTGATGCGTGACAGAGGTTTGCTCGGCGAGGCGCAGGTTTTCGTGGACAGCGAAGTAATGCGCTGCATGGAGCCGTATATGCCTTTTCTGACAGGTGTCATGGTGGAATCCATGAAAACCGGCACGGAGATAGGCAGCGGCGAAGTGGTCGTAAACACGCCGTATGCGCACAAAAGATTAAAAATTGCTCGCAACAACGGACTGAGAGGTCCGAATTATTTTGAGCGCATGAAGGCAGACCACAAGGACGCCATTTTGGACGGTGCGCGGCGAATAACGGGAGGTAAGAAATGATAGAAGAGTCAATCAAAAAATTCTTTGAAAACAACTGTCCACTGCTTGTCGGCAAAAAGCTCAAGCTTGACTGCCTGGGCGAAAAACCGACATCATGCTGCATTGAGGCATCGCCGACGGGACGCATTGTGCGCAAGTATCCCGACGGCGGCAGTCTGAGGCAGTTTGTGTTCGTGTTCGCTACCAGAGAATATTTTGATGCGGACACAAGGGAGCAGTTAAAAACCGCGGAGTTTTATGAAAAATTCTATGACTGGATAGAGGAATGCGACGAAAAACGCACATTCCCGATGCTTGTTGACGGTCTTGAGCCTGTCGGCTGGGAGGTGCTCTCAAGCGGATATCAGTTTAAGACAGACCTTAAAACTGCAAGGTATCAGATACAGTTAAGATTGCTGTATGAAAAGGAATAACAAGGCGGAACCCGTATGTGTTTTAATTCCGATTCGCTCGGACAGCAGTGCAGTGGCGCTGAACTCGCTCGGTCGGAATGAAAACACACACGGTTACGCCAAAAAACAAGGAGGAAAACGACATGGTAATGGTAAAGAGAAGTGACAAAGTAGCATTCTACGGCGTCACGAAAGACGGAACGACCACATATCACAGAATGAAACAGTTTACCGAGATTTCGCAGAGCAAGAACCCTGTGGAATACTCCAGACAGTATGTGGACGAGGATTTTGAGGAGTCGGATGTAATCGGCTATGCGCCGACGGTGAGCGTGGCGCTCGACCAGCATACGGATAATCCCGTGCATGACGACATAGCAGAGATATTCGACAAGGAGATGACCGGTGACGCTGCGGTGCGTGACATAGTCATAGTTGACCTTACAAAGGCTGCGACAGGCAAAGCAGGACACTTTGCGGCACGAAAGAGAAAATTCTCCGTAGTGCCGGGTGACGAGGGTTCGGACACCGACCACTACGGTTACAGTGCGGAGTTCAAAAGCAAGAGTTCGCCCATAGAGGGCACTGCGACATCTACGGACGGATGGATGACCTGCACATTCACAGAGGCGGAATAAAGGCAGAAAAGGCGGCGCAGGTACAGGGCGTGTATTATGTTTTGCCAAGACACGCATACTTGCGCTGCTATCGCTTGTCAAAACCATAATACGCGCCCTGTACCAAAATAAAGTTTGTGAAAACAAAAGGAGTTGTAACTATGAAAAGATTTGAATTTTCAACAACAGAATTTGAAGTTGACATTGCCGGAGTCAAACTCGGCGGCGATGCGGAGATGATTAAAATTGACATCATCAATGCGCATAACGAGCTTGTTAAATTCTCCGAAAAGGTTCTTGCCGGCAAGGCGGAGCGCACGGAGTTAGAGGAGCAGATATGCGGATTTTGTTCAAGACTTGACTCGGCATTCGGTGAGGGTGCGGCAAGTGAGATATTCAACGGCAGAGCCGCGAATCTGCATGACTGCGTAGACATTGCAGTGTACATTATGACGGCACTCAACGAATACGAGGCAAAAAAGAGAAGCGAACAGGAATCATATAGGCTTAACCGTGCGCAGCTGCGGAAGGTTAAAAAATGATTGACCTGACAAAAGAGCTGCCGGAGAGCGTGAACATCTGCGGCAAGGATTACCCTATAAACACAGATTTCCGCGTATGGATAGGATTTGAAAAGCTATTCAGAAATGATAATGAAGATGCGGAAACGGTATTTATAAACGCCGTTAAAATGTGTTTTAAGCGCGATTCAAACGGCATTTTAACACTGCCCCCGACATGGCAGGACACGCTCAAGGGATTGTTTGATTTCTACCGTGCCGGAGAGGGCATGGAAAAAAACGAAGATAAAAACAAAGACGATGCCGCCGATGAGGAAGCAGATGAGGAAAAACCGAGGAAAGAAAAGCGGATTTACGACTGGGATATTGACGGCAAATATATTTTTGCCGCGTTCAAAAGTCAATACAACATTAATCTGCTCACCGATAAATTTCACTGGTGGGCGTTTAGGGCGTTGTTTGACAGTCTCTGCAAGGAAGAAAAGATATGCGAGATAATGAGCATAAGGGCAATGAGGCTGAGTGATATAAAAGACAAAGACCTCAAGAAGCACTATGCAAAGCTTAAGAAAATCTATGCTCTGCCGGATATGCGGACGGAGCAGGAGAAGGAGAACGATTTAGGAAATATGCTCTGGTAAGGGAGTGAGAAAGATTGAAATAACAAAAATGAAGCAGGTTGAGTGCCCCTACTGCGGCTACAAAATGCCGATACGCTACAAACCTTTTGCACGGTGCAAAGGGATTTATGTGCGGTGCAAAGGGCGGCACTGCAAAAAAGAATTTGAAATCAAAATAACTGAGTAGAGCCATGATGTGCCGACGGAATTAACATAGATAAAAGGATGTGAGGATGTTGGCAAAATACGATGGCTCTATTAAATTCGACACCAAAATAGACACAAAAGAGTTTGAAAGCGGTGTCGAAAAACTCAAAGGCACGGCGATTAAAGGCTTTGCCGCCGTAGGTGCTGCCGCTGCCGGCGGAATAGCCGCCGCAACAAAGGCAGGCATGGATTTTGAGGAGGCTATGTCGTCCGTATCCGCCATTTCTATGGCTACCAGCGAGCAGTACGATATGCTCAAAGCCAAGGCGCAGGAGATGGGCGAAGCTACAAAATTCACCGCGACACAGGCTGCCAACGCCCTCGAATATCTGTCGCTTGCCGGATACACGGCAGAGGAAAGCTGTGCGGCACTGCCGCAGGTGCTCAACCTTGCCGCGGCAGGCGGAATGGACCTTGCATATGCGTCCGACCTTTTGACCGACAGCATGGCGGTCATGGGGTTGGGAATCGACAGCATGGCGAATTTCTCCGACCAGCTTGCCATGGCAGCGTCGAAATCTAACACGAGTGTTCAGCAGCTCGGCGAGGCGGTGCTCATAGCAGGCGGACAAGCCAAGCTTGCAAACATGAGCGTTGAGGAAATGAACACGGCTCTCGGCATACTTGCCGACAAGGGTATTAAAGGCAGTGAGGGCGGCACAGCGCTGAGAAATACGCTGAAAAACCTGTATACGCCGACCAAGACCGCGGCGGACGAGTTGAAAGCGCTCGGCATTAACACGGCGGATGCACAGGGAAATCTCATCCCGATGCAGACAGTGCTGAAAAATCTTAATGCAGCACTCAACAATCTCACCGAGGCGGACAAGATGACCGCCATGGGTAACATATTCGATACGCGCACAATTGCGGCGGCGTCCGCACTGCTTGATGACTGCGGCAGCCGTTGGGATGACCTGAGCGGCTATCTCTCCGACTGCGACGGCGCTGCGGAGCAGATGGCGGAGACCATGAACGACAACCTTGCCGGACAGCTCACACTTGCGGCATCTGCCGCCGAGGGTCTCGGCATAGCTGTTTATGACAGCATAAGCGGCACTCTGAAAGAGAGCGTCAAGAGCGGAGCGGCGGAGATATCCGCACTCACACGGTCTATAAAGGGCGGAGAATTAAAGCCGGCAATTGAGAATGTCGGCAAACTGTTTGCCGGACTGGCTGACACGGTGGTTAATCTTGCAGGTGCGGCTCTGCCGCCGTTGATTAATACACTTGGGTTTTTAGGTAACAATTTCAAAACAATTGCTACACTATCGGGTGCAGCAGTTGTCAGCATTAAAGGGTTTCAGGTCGCGTCTGCCGTAACAAAGACAATTACCACCGCAAGCATTGCTGTTGATGCGTGGGGCGCGGCAGTTATGGCTGCAACAGCGAGCGGTATTCTCTACACAGGGCAGCTGACAACAATGCAAATCGCTGCCGGATTGCTTACCGGCAAAATTACACTATTAACTGCTGCAAAGATGTTGACAGCAAAAGCAACGGCAGCAATGTCTGCCGCGTGGGCGGCTAACCCTGTCGGCATAGCCATTGCCGGTGTGGCAGCTCTCACCGCCGGAGTTATTTTGCTCAGTTCAAAAATGAATGAGCAAAAAAACGAGGCTGAGCTGCTGACAGAAAAGGTGCTTGAGGAAAAACAGGCATATGACGAATTGAAAACATCGACAGATTCGCAAATGCTCAGCAATATGGCACAGACCGAATATATACAAACTCTTGCAAACGAATTGAGGTCACTTGCAGATGCAAGCGGATATGTACAGGAAAAAGACCGCGCGCGTGCAGAGTTTATACTCGGAGAATTAAACTCAGCACTCGGTACTGAATATCAGATGTCACAGAATCAGATTATCGGATATCAGGGACTTTGCAGTCAGATAGATGAATTGATTGCAAAAAAGCGCGCAAGCATAATGCTTGACGCTCACGAGGAAGAATATAAGACTGCCATACAGAATGTGACTGAGGCACAAAAGGCGCAAAGCAGCACTTTGGCTGAATTAACGCAAAAACAAGAGGAATATGCACAGGCACAAGCCAATTTCAACGAAAGCGGAAGTTCGGCGGCAATGTATCATATGTGGCAAGTTGAGGGAGAACTCAAAAAGCTGCAAAAATCATATGATGACGCAAGCGAGACTGTGCAGCAGTACAGCGTTGACATATCAAGATATGAAGAAGCTCAGGCGGCTGTTATTTCCGGCAATTATGATAAAGTATCAGACATTCTGATGAAAAGAGCCGAGGACTATGCCGCAGTTGCCGATGCCGCAACGAAGAGCGCGGAACAGCAGAAACAAGCTGTCGGGCAAAAATTTGCCGAGGCTGTAATGTCCGCCGCGGCTGCACAGGACAACTACAATAAAAATGCAAATTCATTCAACAAACAACAGCTTGATGATGCCGTAAAACACGCAAATGAAATGGGCATTGAGTATCAAAAGGTCGGCGGACAGGTAGTTGACGGAATGGTCACAGGCATTAACGGTAAACAAGTTAATGTCCAGTCGGCAATATCAAAGTTGGTCGGCATGGTTCCGCAATGGGCGCGCGATTTGTTAGGCATTCGCTCTCCGTCAAGAGTAATGGCGTCGGCGGTCGGTCAATATGTGCCTATGGGATTTGCAAAAGGAATATCCGATAACCTCGGCTGCGTAAAAGATGCGTCGGTTGATATGGCAAATATCGCAGTTGCATCTGCGAATAATACTCTTGCTATCCACTCCCCATCCCGTGTCGGTGTGGAAAT
This sequence comes from uncultured Clostridia bacterium, assembly GCA_905210855.1. Classification (GTDB taxonomy): domain Bacteria; phylum Bacillota; class Clostridia; order UMGS1810; family UMGS1810; genus RGIG4708. The sequence goes on along the minus strand of CAJLYL010000007.1, from coordinate 8,363 downwards.
CGGTAAATACTTTGATTTGGGTATCGCCAAAGGTATTGAGGAGAACTTCGACGCAACCGTAAAAGCCGCCAAGGCAATGAGTGAGAAACTCGGATATCTCAAGGACTTTGATGTCATCACCGAAGATGAATACTACACAAAACTTGAAGAAATCCGCGACAGATACTTTGCCGCCGGCACGAAAGACTGGGTTGAATACACCAAAAAGATTTACGACTACCAGAAAAAACTTGTTGAGAAAGAGAAGAAAAATATCAGCAAAATCTATGACGATATTGCCGATTATGCGTCCAAAAGGCTTGATGAGATAGCAAAAAAGCAAGAGAGTTACAATAAAAAACTCATGAATTTCGGCAGCGGACTGTTGACGAAGAATACTATTGAGTTCGGCGATGAAAAGATAGAGTTTTACAGTCTTAAGGATTTGCACGAGGACATCGACACCATGCGCGAATACAACGATGTGCTTGCATCGTTCCGCGGTCGTTTAGGTTCATCGGGTCTCGGCGAAGATATTCAAAAGTCACTGCTTGATGAGATTGACTCCATGAATACCACAGAGGCTAAGGAGTTCATGAAGCTGCTCAACGCGGCGAATGATGAAGACTTTGCGGATTATATATCCGTTTACGACGAGAAATTCAAATTTGCGCAGAAAGCCTCGGCACAGATGTACGACAGCGAAATGACGCAAGCTGTTGACGACAGTTACAAGTACATGACGGACAAACTCAGAGATGCAGGCTATGAGATACCCGAGGGATTCTTCACTTCCGGCACGGTGAGCGCCGAGAAATTCGGCAGTGCATTTGTTGAGGAACTGGATACTCAACTCTCGAAAATAAGGGCGAAGATAGATGCTTTTAATGCGTCGCTCAAGATTGAACTTAACGAAAGCAGCCGAGACAGGCGGAGCGGCGGAAACAAAACCGTTAGTTATGATTACTCGGACAACTCGTCAATCGTCATTCACGGCAGTTCGGGCAGTTCCGTGCGCGAGAACATTCAGCAGGCAAAGAACCTAAAGACATACTGGGCGCATACGGCGCGGAGCACCACAAAGGCTACAAGAAAGGGTTAAAATCATGTTTGATATTCGTTACAAAAATGAATATGGCTGCATAACATTCGGCGGTTCGGATGCAGATATCCGCTCGCTCAAGGTTGAGGGGCTGGGCAATCCGACGACCGACTACAAGACCATAGAATTTGCGGACGGCAACGGCGTTGTTACTGTGGGCAGGCGCGACCTGCCCCGTCCAATTACGCTGTCTGCCGACCTCCGCAACGATTCCGACGGTCATGTGCGCCGTCGGATGAACAGGATTCTTCATGCCGACGGTACGCTGTACTGCATATTCGACACCCAGCGCAGACGGATTGAATGCAAGGTTATTCAGCCGCCGGAGTTTGTAAAGGTCGGCGCAGGGATATATTCATTCGCGGTGCAGTGGCAAGCGGATTATCCGTATTTTACGGACTGGTACGATACCACTGTGCAGCTGTTTTCGATTAAACCGTTGCTAACCACAAAAACAGTGCTGCCAAGCGTATTTTCAAAGCGAATATCCCGAGCGACTATTGATGTCGGAGGAGACTTAAACACCTATCCCGTGCTGAAAATAATCAACACCAACACCAACTCCGACACCACCGGCACGGTGACGATAACAAACCACAGCACAGGAGCGTTTATAAAGCTGAATCATGTGCTTGCCGATGGCGAGATTGTCACTGCGGACATCAAGCACCGCCGCATAGAAAGCTCCGTGCACGGCGATATCACCGACAAAATATCCGATGATACAGAGCTTGCAAATTTCTTTTTGCAAGTCGGTTTGAACGATTTGGAGTTTGTTAATACGTCTGTCGGGCAGGAGCTTAACGCCACTGCCACATACAACAACGAATATTTCAGCGCGGAGGTGTGACATGGAAGATATTTTCTTTTATGATTTGGAACTCAACCGACTGCACACTCTGCCGCCGTCCGGCTCAAAGAGCGGTTACATAATGGTGAACACTCGCCAAGAATTCCGCGGCGACGGTTCGGCGCAGATTAATTTTTGGAGCGATGATTTATGCAACATAATCCGTGCGCACCCCGAGGGAGTTATATTCCGCATCGGCAAATTTGAGGGAGCAATTGCGGATTATAACTTTAGAAAGGACGAAAAAACACTATACGGGACACATCTCAATTCCCTGCTGCGCAAGGTGGTTGTGCCGACACAAACCATCACGGACAAAGACCCTGAAACGGAACTGTACAGGATAATTGCCGAAAAAATACCGTGGCTGAACACTGCCGCGGCTAAAGGCGGATTTGACAAACTGACATACACATCCGACACATATATGCGCGGCAATGATTTTTTTGCAGATGTTGCGGCAAACGCTAAAATCGGATATCGTGTGTATGCGGATTTTGTTCAAAAAAAATATTTTTTTGAATTGCTTGCGAGCAGGGATAACAGTCTTATGATGAGCGAGAGCAATCTCAATATCTATGAGATTGAAGAGGATTACTCCGGCACAAGCTCAGCATTCGGCGGATGGTACCAGAAAGAACAAAACGACGGCGACCCTGTATGGACATACATCAAGTCGGGGGAAAAACAAGGAATATATGTGACCGACACCGTACTGTCGGCAACAACGGAAGATGAGGCGAAAAAAGAGCTCGCCGGATATACCGCGGAGAAAACCATATCCACCAAAACGCGCAACATAACATACGGCAAGGACTACAAGCTCGGCGACAAACTGAGACTGCAGCAGAACGGCAGCTGCACCACCAAGCTTGTGAATGCAATTGAAATGTGGTGGGAATCCGCTCATTACAGCGAAGAACCGGAGCTTACGGATACGGAGTTAAAACAGGATTAAAACGCCGTTAAAACACTATTTGAAGGAGTGATTATATGGGGGCAAAATTTTATTTTTTGGATAATTACGAATACAAAGCCGATGATATCAACACGGTATTTGCACAGCTTACCACCGGCGGAGTGAGCTTGTATAAGCAGAAAAAAAGCGCACTGATAGATTATGAGACCGCTGTCTCGGATTATATAACACCTGGGGTGTCTGTGTACAACGACAGTGCCTGCAAAGTCGTGCAAAATGATGATGGAGTCATCATAGTAACACAAGGTACCTGCTGGTTGCCTGACGGACACTGCATAATAATTGACGAGGACGGAATTGAGGTGCAAGGGCGAACCGCAGGTACAGAGCAATACGTCTATGTTCACCGAAATATAGCCGCCAACACAATTGAGGTTACTGCGTCATCGCTTGAAATTTCCGACGCGGTAATGCTTGCAAAAATAAACTCAGACGAAACAATAACTGATATGAGGGAGTTCGCAATGTCAAAAATCGGGGCTGCTAACGGTAATTTCTATTTTCATGACACCGAATTGCGTAAATACAAGCTAACGGAGAGCTCATACCTCCAGAGCTATATAAGTGTTGAGGTTGATGTGGGGTATCCTTATTTTAACTATGCAGTACTGACATATGATAAAACAGATTATTATTGCAAATTAATTGAAAACCAAAAAGTTCTTTTAATGAGTAAATCATATGGCAAAGGCGAGGCGAGGCTTGATGTATATATGAAAAAAAACGGAGGTAAAATCACATACATATCAGACACACTCACACGCGTGAACGAAATAGAGAATTGGTGCGAGGATGGGAAATATCTTGATGTATCATTCTTTTAGGAGGTCGTTATGATTCAGATTAAAAATGCAGGAAATAATCGTCTCAAAATAACTTACACTACGGGCGACACATTCAAATTTGCCATAACTGACGACAGCGGAGTGCAAAGCGGTACAACACTGAGATTTCAGATTTCCCCGGACGGCGAGCGCGGCACAATGCTCATAAGCCGGATATATTCCGCAAACGACAGCACATTTACAGTGGCGCTCACGACAGCCGAGGCGGCACAGCTGCTGCCGGGTCATACATATGATTATCGTCTGACATTCATAAACGCCGCCGGCGAAGTATTAACAAACATCGGCGGACTGCTTGATGTAATTTGGGGGGTGTAGGTATGGATTTAAGAATAATTACGGCGGATTTTCCCGTGATACACATTAACGGGGCGTCTATCGACGCTAAGCTATATGCTCACCGCACCGCCGCCGAGCTTGACCACCCCGACGGGTCGGTGACGTGGAATAAACTCAGCGAAGATGTGCAAACGGCTATCAATGATAAGTCGCCTGCAGCACACACCCACAACGCCGCCGACATATACGTGGCAGACGGCAGAGACCTTGAGCAGAAACTCATTGATATGGGAGCCGATACCTCTGAGCTTGTTGTCGCCGTCTCCGAGCTTAACGACACGGTTGATGAAAAGATTGATAAGACCGCAATCGGCACTTATTGCAAATACAATCTCGTTGCCGGTATCACATCTCAACTCTGTGTCGCTGCTGCTTATCCCGTACCTGGAGTGAGCAAATATGCGCTTGTAGTTAATGACAAGCTCATCGGCGACATTACAGCAATCGGAAAACCGCTGAAAATCGCGTCAATGCTTACTACGGCAACAAATACGTATCTTTGTTTTATGACATCCAAACAGATACCGGTCTATTACGCGCAGCTGACCGACAACATCAAAAACGACAAATTTACTGCCGGAATATTAACATACTTCACGCCCGCCAATCCGTGGATTCCTGATGAAATTGACGATTCCGGCTCTGATGACGCCCCGATAGTTGATGTTCCTGTGTCAGACGATGTATTTGAATAGAGCGTAACAAACTTTCAAAGGAGAACTTACCATGAATAAAAAGAAAACCACCATAACCGCATCCGTAGCCGCTGTGTTCTGCGCGGCTACCCTTGCACTTTTCGGCATAAGCGGAGACAAGACCGTCTATGTCGATTATGACATTAACCAAACCGATATCAAAGCAGAAATGTCACTATATTTGCCCGAAGATTTTAATGCCGATATAGCCGAGCTGCTTTGTAATGACATGAGCGTCACTAAGGCTGTTTTGCCGAATGATAATCTTGTGTCCATTCCTTTTATCTTCTCCGACCTTAACAACCTTGAAATTCGATTCTACTGCATTGGTGAGGTAACCGGTGTCGGTAAATTTGAGGACGGTAGAATTAAGGTGGCCGTTAAGGATGACATTGATGAACTCGAACCCGACGCGGACGAGCCTGTTAATATCGACACACCTGCCGACGAACCTGAGGGAGCAAAGATTGATACCGAGGAAACGACGAAAACCGAAACGGCAGATGAACCGACCGACGAGCCGAGCATAAACGAAGATGAGATTAATAAGGAGGTGCAATTTGATGTTGAAAACAACAATGTCGAAAACGCGGAGTAAAATCCTCTGCGTACTTGTATTAATATCTCTCATCTGTGCGCCGCTCTCGGTGCAGACTGTGAGTGCCGCACCGACAATTAAAATTACATCACAAACTGTGACTGAAACAGGAGCTTGTGAGGTAATCGGCTATATCACGGACTATAAAGCAGGGTCAATGGTCACATTTTTGGTGACAGAGGGTAACGATATAGCAAATCTTACATCCGACAAGATAATATATATCAATCAGGGCAAGACAGGCAACAACGGAGCGTTTATCTTCAAATGCAACATTCATTGGCTGAGCGGCGGGAAACAAATTCAGATTCGTGTCGGAAATGATGCCGGAGCGCCCGTGCGCGTAATAGATGTCACTCTGCCGCCAATGCCTCCCGATATTGATATTGTCGATGATAACTCGGTAATGTACGGACGGGATATCTACTATATCCCGGGCGCTCATTACACAGGAGACAATATTGCCGAGAGCATGACAAGCGCGGCAAGCATTGCATACGGCACAGATATCCTCTACAAAATCGGTAAGGCATGGTATAACTTGTCGCGCGATGAAGCAACAAGCAATGCATATTTGACAGCCGAAAACGCTATGGACGTTAATAAAGTTAAGGCGCATAGACCGCGGTACTATTACGGACTTACCGAGAAAGTCCCTCTAAAATATATATTGACTGAATAATGGGGTGATTAAATGGAGATTAAAGAAAAACCAAGCAACATATTGCAGTACACATTTGACAAGATTTGCGGCGTTTCTACTGAGTCATTTCCGATAGAATACTGTCTGCCGCATGAAAACACAGGAACATTGAAAAGTCAAAAATATGAAGACTGCGTTGCGTGTGTAATATCTGCTCTTGCAGAGGTTATGCACAAGGAGCAGTTCGGTGAAGATGAGGAATATTCCGAGGGATATACATACGGAACTCTGCGCAGTGAAAGCAGTGTTCGAGAAGGAATGATTACTGAACAGGCTCTTGACTTGTGGCGAACAGTCGGTTGCTTGCCTAAGAAGTTCTTCAGATTCACCGCCGAGATGCCGGAAATCAAAAAACTCTGTGCTGAGTACCCCGAACTTGCTGAAATAGCCGCAAAACACACCATAAAAGGATATGCACGAATTGACTATGCCGATAGATTAAAACGCGACAGAGCGGTCAAAACAGCGCTTACAAAGTACGGTCATGCCCTTGTGGCGGTGTCAAAGAACGGATTCGGCAAGACAGCGCACTGCATTCAGCTTGTGGGCTGGGATGACACTTTGAATAAATATATTATCAAAAATTCTTACGGCGAAAAATACGGCGACAAGGGATTTGGAAAAATAGCGAAAGATAAAATTAACAGTATCTATCTTGTGTTGTTTGATGAAATAACGCTACCGTTTGAAGATGTGCGTCCTGACGACTGGTTCTACAAAGAGGTCAAGTCAATGTATTGCAGTGGCTTAATAAATGGCACATCTGCGACCACCTTTGAACCTAACAAGCCCCCTACAAGAGCCGAGGAGACTGTTCTAATATATAGAATTGTCAAGGAAATGGACAAGCTTTTCAATCTTATGTATAAGGAGTTGAAAACATGAAAACGTCTGATAATGGAATTGCCCTTATAAAGCAATTTGAGGGAGTGCGCCTCACGGCATACAAAGCAATACCCGAAGAACCATACTACACAATAGGCTACGGGCACTACGGCGCAGATGTAAGCAAAGGAATGACCATTACGCAGGCACAAGCCGATGCATATCTAAAAACGGATTTAATACGCTATGAAAACGCCGTTAAAAATACCGTTAAAATACCATTAAACCAGCATCAATTCGATGCACTTGTGAGCTTTACTTACAACTGCGGAGGCAACTCGCTCAAAAGCCTCGTAAGCGGTCGCACCGCACGGCAGATTGCAGAGAAATTACCGTCTTACTGCTATGCATCCGGTCGAAAGCTTGAGGGGCTTATACGGCGCAGAAAAGCCGAAAAGGAACTGTTTATGAAGGAGGACGACATCGACATGGACAAATACACGGAATTAAAACAGATGATAGTCAATCTGCAGGCGCAAATTGAGAGTTTAAAGCCTACATATTACGACTGGACAACAGCGTGTCCGGAGTGGGCGCAGCCGTATGTTCACACCGCCCTTGTTAAGGGTATTATAAAGGGCGATGAGCAAGGCAGATTAAGACTTACCGATGATAAGATTTCAAACCTTGTAGTTGCCATGAGGGCAACAGGGATAATGGAATGAGAGGAGGTGCAGAAGATGAATACAAAGTGGATTAAGGCGGCAGGCGTCCGCGCGCTCAAGACTGTTGCGCAGTCCGCTGCTGCGGCAATCGGAACAAGTGCAGCTTTGGGCGATGTAAACTGGACTGCAGTGTGGTCAACAGCTGTGCTCGCCGGAATACTGTCTTTGCTTACAAGTGTGGCAGGTTTGCCGGAATTGGATAACTAATTGAAAAGCCTTGCAGACTGCACGTTTGCAAGGCTTTTTGAATTTTATATAACTTTTAAAGAAATTTTCAAAGAAAAATGAGTCTGTGATACTTCGGCACAGGCTCAATTATATAACGAGACGATAGATGTTTTCTAATTTTTAAAAACTATTTTAACATCATTAAAATTATTTTTGAAATTTATTAAAATCCTTTAAAATTTTGTGATTTTTCTTCAAAAAAGGCAAATTTTGAATTGAATTGAGGTCACTTTTAAATTTTTTATTCGTTTGCGCGTAAAATTTTATTCATTCGCGCGAAAAGCAACACTTATTTTTATTTAGCGGATATTTCTCAAATTAAAGAGTTTCTTTTCATACTTTTCACATCCTTTCAAAAGAAAAAACCTCGAACCATTGACTTTTGGAGACGGAGATGATATAATCAAGAAATAAAGGAAGAACAGCTTCATTTCTTGGTGGATATAGTTTAACATAATTGAAAACTTTTGTCAAGATATAAAATGTTACAATTAT
>CAJLYL010000006.1 GCA_905210855.1 uncultured Clostridia bacterium | reverse complement strand
GAAAGTTTACCTTATGCGTTGGAGAATAGAAGAATTTTACCGTTTCAAAAAGCAACAATTCGGATTTGAAAATTTAAGAGTGCATTCACTAAAATCCATAAGAAATCTTGATTTGATACTGACTATTGCAGTCGGATACATCGGATTTATCAGCGAAAAGGCAGATGAAAGAATTGCTGTTATGCAGCTTGTTGAGCAATCAAAGCGTATATACGGACTGAATAAGTTTGCATTTTATGCCATTGCATATGGCTTATTTGTCGTATTTTCAAAATGCAAGCAAGGTATATCTGATATGTTGAAGAAAAAGCAAAAATCTATGCAGTTATCCTTGTTTCCTGATATAGGTTTCGGTCGCTGCTGAAAAAATGGGGAAACTCAAAAAATTGCAAGGCTTGACATCAGTCGTTTTTTGTGGTAAAATGTCGTCAGGCGGACGGAATTTGAGCGCACATTCGGCTTTGGTTACCGTTTGCACATAAGATAAAAAAGGGAGCTCGTGAGACGGGCTGAGAGGGTGATGTCACTCGCCGACCGATTACCTGATTTGGATAATGCCAACGAAGGGAAATACCGTGCCGACAATCTGCGTCGGCAAATCTCAGCATTCGCAGCGCGCCCTGATTTTCAGGGGGCGTTTTTTCTTGCCAGATTTCCCGAAAATGAAAAAGAGGAAAAAGAGGAGAAAACTATGAAAACAAAAAAACTTGTAGTATCCGCAATGCTTATTGCCATCGCAACCGTGCTGTCGCTGATTCAGCCGTTTCAGCTGCCCTTCGGCGGAGGGATAACCCTTGCGTCCATGATGCCGATAGTTATCCTGGCATACATCTACGGCACAAAATGGGGGCTTTTCTCAGCGTTTGTGTACAGCATAGTGCAGATTGTCACCGGCATGAAAACCGTTGCGGCATTCTTTATGCCCGGCGACTCGCAGATGACGCTGTTTGCGGCGCTCGGCGTGTGCCTTGTTGACTACATACTGGCATACACGGCGCTCGGCATCGGCGGCATATTCAAGGGCAAGCTCCGCTCAAGCGGCGCCGAGGTATGCCTGGGCGCACTGGTCGCGCTCTTTGCGCGTTACCTCATGCACATCATATCGGGCGCTGTATTCTTCGGCGCATGGGCAGAGTGGTTCTTCACCCAGGAGGGCTTCTATGCCATAGGCGAAAAAATCATGAACACATTCTCGGGCGGTGCGCTCGCGCTTGTGTACTCGGTGTTCTACAACGGGCTTTACATGATTCCCGAGATAATCATAACGGCAATTGTTACGCCGATAGTATACAAGGCGCTTGAAAAATCGGGCACGGTTGACAAAGTTACAAAATAAATAACGGCAGCATAGCTGCAAAAGCCGAAAAAAACTCGGAAATGGGTCAGGGGGCTGCCGCTCTTTCAATATCAAAAAAATTGAAAGGGCGGCAGTCTCTTTTTGCTTGCAAAATAAAGGCATATGATGTATAATATACAATAAAGCACAAAGGAGACTGAAATGGCATTTATAAACATAAAATTTGCGTCCGAGGCACTCGGGATGCAGACAGACATTAATGTTATAGTTCCGCAGAGGAGCACGCAAGGCGAGATAGGCATAGAAAACCACGCAGGAGACGGGGCATACAAAACCCTGTATCTGCTGCACGGACTGAGCGATGACAACACTATATGGATGCGCCGCACATCCATCGAGCGATACGCGGCAAAATACGGCATTGCGGTGGTTATGCCGAGCGCCGCAAAGAGTTTTTATACAGACATGAAACACGGCGACAAATACTACACCTTCATCTCGAGCGAGGTGCCGAATATCGCGCGCGAATTTCTGCACCTGTCCGACAAAAGAGAGGACAACGCCATAGCCGGACTTTCCATGGGCGGCTACGGCGCGCTGAAGATTGCTCTGAGAAACCCCGAAAGATTTTGTTCGGCGGCAGGACTGTCATCCGTTACCGATGTGAAACGTTTTGCAGAAAAAATGCCGGATATCGACGACGATATTTTCGGCGGAGCGGTGACAGATGACGACGACCTGTTCGCCCTTGCCGAAAAGTGCGGTTCTTCGCCGTCAAAACCCCGAATCTTCATGGGCGTCGGCAAGCAGGATTTTCTCTACAAGGACAATATACGCCTGAGAGAAAAATTTGAATCGCTTGACTACGATTTCACATACAGGGAATCGGACGGCGTACATTCATGGGATTTTTGGGATGAATATATTCAGCACGTGCTTAAATGGATGTACGAAATATGACAAACAGATTAAATTTATATATCATTGTGTTAAACATGAGCGAAAATGTAGATTTAATCGCAAATCTGTGATAAAATATATGTAAAACACGAAAGGATATGATGAATATGAAAAAGGCAATATGCGCAATTCTGTCCGCAACGCTTGTGGCGACAGCTGCTCCGTCAGCGCTTGCAGACGGCGAAAAACCGATAGAGGTGCTCTTAGACGGCAGCTACATACAGTTTGATGTGCAGCCGGCGCTCATAAACGACCGCACTATGGTGCCGGTGAGAGCCATTTTTGAGGCACTCGGCGCAACGGTTGACTGGCAGGATGACACCGAGACGGTCGTGTCCTCAATGGACGGCACAACGGTCTCACTCAAAATAAATGATAATGCCATAGTGAAAAACGGCGAGAGAATAGAGCTTGATGTGCCGGCACAGCTTGTGGGCGACAGAACTCTCGTGCCCGTACGCGCCATAAGCGAGGCATACGGCTGCAATGTAGACTGGAATGACGCCAAAAACACGGTTGTCATCGTATCTGACAACGACAAGGTGGGCATAGCCTCCATAAACGGCGAGCCGATAACCATGAATTATTTCAACTACTGCCTCAGCCAGGTGGAGTCGTATGCGGCGCAGAGCTTTAACTGCTCGCTCGGCGATATAGCAAAAATGTGGGGCTCGAGCCTGGGCGAAACAACCTTCGGCGAGTATGTTGCCGACATGACGGTGGATCAGCTGATACTGCTCAAGGCAGGCTCGCAGGAGGCAAAGAGACGCGGCATAGAACTTGACTCGGACGATAAAGATACAATAGACAAAACCATGGAATCCATAAGACAGCAGCTCGGCAGCGCCGAGGCATACAATGCGTATTTTGCAGCCTGCGGCTCAACAGAGGCGGACGCGAGGGCGTTTTATGAGGAAAGCGCGCTTGTAGACAAACTCTATGAGGCGCTTGAGGAATCCTACAAGGCGTCCGACGCGGAAATAAGAAAATACATGGACGAGAATTATGTCCGCGCAAAGCACATCCTGTTTGCGACAAACGGACTCACCGACGAGGACAAGGAGGCAAAGAAAATCCTTGCCGAGGAAACCCTGGCAAAGATAAAGAAGGGCGAGGATTTTGACAAGCTGATGACAGAGCTGGGCGAAGACCCTGGCGCAAAGGCACAGCCGGAGGGATATCTCTTCACAAAGGGCGAAATGGTGGACGAATTTGAAAAAGCCGCCTTTGCGCTCAAGGTGGGCGAGGTGAGCGGCATTGTGGAATCCGCATACGGATATCACATCATTAAACGTGTTGAGCCCAATTACACCGACGCCGAGGTAGAATCCGTCGGCAAGGCGTTTGTGTCCGACAAAGCGGAAGCTACCGTAAGGGACGTAAAGAGCAAATCGGACGTGACGGTAAACGACAATATGGTAAGCAACGCTGTGCCCGTGGGCATGGAATAAAAGAAAGGAAACGTGATACAGTATGAATTTTTCGATGAGAGGACACGACTTTGACGCAAAATCGATAGAAGCATTGGCAAAAAAATGCACCGAATACGGAATCTACGGCATACAGCTCGTCATGCCAAAATCGCTGCCCGACTACAAGGACGGAGCTTTCACCCCTGCTTATGCGCAGAGGATAAAGGACGAGTTCGACAAGGTGAATGTAAAAATCCCCGTACTGGGCTGCTACATAAACCCGTCGTGTACGGACTCCGATGTGCTGGGCGCACAGATGAAAAGATTTAAAGAGCACCTGAGATACGCGCGTTTCTGCGGCGCGCAGGTGGTCGGCACGGAGACGGGCTTCGTCGGCAGCGAGTGCTGCGAGGAGGAGAACCACACCGAGCAGGCTTACCAATACCTTTTATCCAACCTCAGGGAGCTTACGGCATATGCGGAAAAGCTCGGCGTGATGATAGGCATTGAAGGTGTGAAGATATTTGTTATAAACAGCCCTCAAAAAATGCGCCGACTGCTCGATGACCTCGATTCGCCCAATGTTCTGGCGATATTCGATCCGGTAAACTTTATCCGCGCAGATAACTACATGGAGCAGGACAAGATAATCGACGACGCGTTTAATCTCTTCGGGGACGAGATGTGCGTGCTCCACCTCAAGGATTTTATCATCGACGAAAACGGCGATATGAAACAGGTGCTCCCCACCGAGGGCATACTGAACATTGAGAAAATACTGCGCTATATCAAGCAGCGCAAGCCCGATATGCCGGTTGTGCTCGAGTGTACCGGCGAAAAGGATTTGCCGAGGGTTATGGAAAATGTTCAAAAGCTGTATGACAGCATAGCGGTATAATAACTGTTTTACAGCCCGTCAGTATCGATTTTAACAAAAACTAAAGGTGTGTGTTTTATTTTAACAAAGCGAGTTCAGCGCTGCTGCACTGCTGTACGGGCGGTTTAAAACAAAATACGCACCTTTAGGCAATGCGTGTCCGAGTTTAGTTTGCCTGAGCCGACGCGCATTTTTATACTTTTGATTGGAGAATAAACTGCATGAACCTGACAAAAACATGGGGCGCAGGCGCGCTCTTTGCACACGAAAACGCCGCGCGGTCGCGCGGTGCGCTGTGGGGCGCACTCTGCGGCGACATATTGGGAATAAGCTTTGAAACAGAAACCCCGTGTACTCTGTATATAGATGTGCGCGGGGCAATTAAAACGGATTTTTCGTGCGTTATGCCCGATTACATCTGCGGAAGTGTGCTGACAGATGGCGGCGAGGCGGCGTTTTCATTTGCCGCCGTTGACGAAAACACGGCTGCCGTGTACACAAATCCGTCGCTGCCGGTGCACCTGTGGATACACGGCGACGCGCAATGCACTCGGGACGGCGGCACACAAAAATACACCTGCGGCGGCGAGGTGCTCACGCTGTCAACCCTGTGCGACGGGCATTTGCGGATACTCCGCCGCGGCGGGGCCGAAGAGGAAAGCCCCCGATACGACATGGAGAAAATCTCCGCCGACATAATGAAAAAATATAAAAGCGAAAAAATACCGGAAATTCTTCCGTGCGAATACGAACCGATGTACCGCCGCTGCATGGCTTTGATACGCACAAACATATATCCGCACGGCGGCAGACTGATATACGGAGAGCACGCCGCGCACGGGTTTGGGGTCAACACCGAGGACGCGCTGCTGCGCGCGGTTGCACTGAAAGATGAATTTCCAGACCGCTCCGGCGACACCTGTCTTGCGGCTGCGGAATCCGTGAGGTCTGACGGCACGGTGCCGTCAGACCTTATATCGATGACAGGAATCGCTCCGCCGCTGACTGCATGGGCATTTGAGCGGATATTTGCCGGCGACGCGCGGATTACGGAGAAATATTATGACGCTCTGCGCAGCACTGTGATGTACTACATCAATTCACGCGATATAGACAAAAACAATCTCTACCAATGGAATGACGGCGGCAACAGCAATTCGCCGCGGTTTGACTCGGGCACGATAATCAGCGGCGCCGACCTGAGCGCATATATGTATATGTCAACTGCGGCGATGCGCCGCATGGCGGAGCTGATAAACCGAAACTCGGATATACTCTACTGGGGAGTTATGGCGGAGCGCATAAGCACAAGCGCAAACGACTTTTTGTATGACGAAGAGGACGGATTCTATTTTGACCGCGATATTGTGAGGCACAGGCAGATAAAGCTGAAAACAACGGCAGGGTTTATGCCGCTTTTTGCAGGAATGTGCTCGCCCGAACAGGTGACTGCGCTGGCAAAACACATCAGCGACAAGGCGGAATTCGGCGCGGCATACGGATTGCCGTCCGTTGCGCGGAGCGAAAAAAGCTGCTGTGCCGCTGCGCACCGCGGCGCAATGCACCCGTCGGACAACTACAAGGTCGCCTTCGGGCTGGCGCAGAGCGAGCGCCGCAACAGCGCGGAAAGGCTCGCCGCAAGGTGTCTTGAAGCGGTGCGCCGCGCTCTGGGGCGCGATGGCACGGTATATGAATTCTACTCGCCGTCCTCCTGTGCCGACAACGCTCTGCTCACGGCAAACGGCTGCGGCGGCGCACCGCGCGGATTGTTTGTGCGCAGTGTAAACCGCTGTGACAGCGCCGCAACCGCGGCAATGGTTGTCGGGTTGGTGAATCTGTTTTAATTTGATTATAAAAATGTAAATTAGTCCTGTATTTTGCAGATAAACGTTGTATAATATAATTTGTCGGAGCAATCCGATGTTAAAGGTAAGACTTCTTACGGTGTTTACACCGGCGGTTGTGCCACACTCCGAAAGGAGGTGGTTGCCATGATTAAATACATATTAAAAATTATATTTTTTACTGTTGTATTTTTGATTGCATTTACTGTAAAAGTAAAATAACCGCCACGCTCCGCTAAAAGTTAGGCAGTTATTTTATATATGCTTTTCTTCGGCGCAACCGTTTGAGATCTTGCCTTTTTCTATTTACATTATTCACATGAAATCCATGTTTGTCAACCATTTACCCTGGTTTTTTATTTATCTAACCCCGAACAGCAGCTCGCCGTATGACGGATATGGCCAATATTCTGTGCTCGTCATCATCTCGAGCGCGTCGGAATTCTCACGCAGAGAATTCATCGCCGGTATAACGCGGTCTCGGTAATAATCCGCCCTCTGCTGCGCATCGGCTATTGTCTCCGCGTGCGCCGAAGTCTCCTCCAGCTCACACACCGCCTCGTAAGCCTTGTCGGTCAGCTCGGTAAGCTTGGCGAGGAGTTTTTCCTCATACACCGCGCCGGCGGCAATATACGACCTTTTTGCCGTCAGGGTGTCCGCAACATCATGTGCAAACGCGCTCACGGCAGGCAATATGCCCTTTTTAGCCATGTCAAGCATTGTGAGTGCCTCAATGTTGATAAGCTTGGAGTAGCTCTCCAAACGAATCTCATATCTCGCGTGCAGCTCCGTCTCGGAGAATACCTTATGCGATGTAAACAAATCTATATTCTTCTTTGCAAGCAGGCACGGCAGGCAATCCGGAGTAGTTTTCATGTTGAGCAGGCCTCTGCGCTCTGCCTCCTGCACCCACGAATCGTCATATCCGTTTCCGTTGAATATAATCCTCTTGTGCGCCTTTATTGTGTCGCAGATGACATTGTGCAGCTCCGCGTTAAAGTCTTCTGCCGACTCAAGCCTGTCCGCAAACTGTCTCAGCTCCTCGGCAACGGC
Source organism: uncultured Clostridia bacterium (assembly GCA_905210855.1). GTDB lineage: Bacteria > Bacillota > Clostridia > UMGS1810 > UMGS1810 > RGIG4708. Next base: position 26,571 of record CAJLYL010000006.1, on the reverse strand, counting down.
AGTGTTTATTACCGTGTTGCAGGCAGAGATGGAAGCCGACGACCCGAGCATACGGAACTCAAACTTATTGCCTGTGAAAGCAAACGGGCTGGTTCTGTTGCGGTCGGTGGTGTCACGGTTGAATTTCGGCAGAATATGCACGCCGACGCGCATGAGCACCTTTTCCCTGGCGTCATAATAATCGTCATTCTCCAGTGCCTCGAGGATGTCGCTGAGCTCATCGCCCAGGAAGATTGACACAATCGCCGGAGGCGCCTCGTTAGCGCCGAGCCTGTGGTCGTTGCCGGCACTCGACACGGACACTCTGAGCAAATCCTGATATTCATCAACCGCCTTTATGACAGCGCAGAGGAACAGTAGGAACTGTGCATTTTCATACGGAGTGTCGCCCGGCTCGAGCAGATTCATGCCCGTGTTTGTAGACATAGACCAGTTGTTGTGCTTTCCGCTGCCGTTTACCCCTGCAAACGGCTTTTCGTGCAACAGGCACACCATGTCGTGCTTCCTTGCAATCCTCTGCATCAGCTCCATGGTAATCTGGTTGTGGTCGGTGGCAATGTTGGTGGTGGTGAATATCGGCGCAAGCTCATGCTGAGCCGGAGCAACCTCGTTGTGCTCCGTCTTGGCAAAAACGCCGAGTTTCCACAGCTCGTTGTCAAGCTCCTCCATAAAAGCCGCCACACGGGACTTTATGGTGCCGAAATAGTGGTCGTTCATCTCCTGCCCCTTCGGCGCGCGCGCGCCGAAGAGGGTTCTACCGGTGTATATGAGGTCTTTTCTCCTGTCAAAGAGGTTTTTATCCACAAGAAAATACTCCTGCTCCGGCCCAACGGTAGTCTTTACCGATGTGACATCATCATTGCCGAAAAGCTTCAATATCCTGAGCGCCTGCCTGTTGATAGTCTCCATGGAGCGCAGCAGCGGAGTTTTGTTGTCGAGCGCCTCGCCGCCGAAGGCGCAGAATGCGGTCGGTATGCATAGGGTGTTGTCCTTGATGAATGCATATGACGACGGATCCCATGCGGTGTAGCCGCGCGCCTCAAAGGTTGCCCGAAGTCCGCCGGACGGGAATGAGGACGCGTCCGGCTCGCCCTTGACAAGCTCCTTGCCCGAAAATTCCATTATAACCTTGCCGCCGTCTATCGGCGTGATAAAGCTGTCGTGTTTTTCCGCCGTGATGCCGGTCATTGGCTGAAACCAATGTGTATAGTGCGTAGCGCCCTTTTCTATTGCCCAGTCCTTCATGGCATTTGCAACCACCGAAGCAAGGCTAAGCTCGAGGTGTTTGCCGTCCTTGATAGTCTTTTGAATAGCCTTGTAGGTCTCCTTGGGGAGTCTCGATTTCATCACACTGTCGTCAAAGACCAGTGAGCCGAACATTTCAGATACTTTATCCATGTCTACATCCTTTCCTTATGTAAAAAAGGGCGCCGCAAAACAGCGCCCAAGGCAAACGAGACCCGAGCACAGGGTGCGGGGCACGTTTGCCTCTTATTAACTTTATTCCTCGGTATCGTCCACATCAAAATCTATATCGATGGGCTTGCCGCAATTCGGGCAAACGATATCGTCGTCGCCGTCGAAGCAATCCTCATCTATGCAGACAACATCTCCGCAATTTGGGCATTCCAGCTCATAATACTCCACATCGCCGTCGCAATCCTCATCGCAGCTGTCGCAATCGCCGTCACAGCCGCCGATAAGCTCCTCCTCAACCTCTGCAAGGTCATCATCGATGAGATCCACCGTCTGTGCAATCTCGTCCTGATAATCGTACAAATCGTCCAGAGTGTCGTTTATTTCGCCGAGAGCGTCAACAATGGCGTCAAAAATCTGCGCCTCTTTTGTCTCGGGGTCTATCTTAAGCCCTGCCATAAGACCCTTGAGATATGAAATGCGGTTAGAAACATTCTCCATGTCGGTTTCCTCCTTATTGCATTCTGCAAAATTAAACTCGCTCCATGTATTCACCGGTTCTGGTGTCAACGCGGATTGTATCCTCCTGATTTACAAACAGCGGAACACTGATGGTTGCGCCTGTCTCAAGAGTAGCCGGCTTGGTAGCGCCGGTGGTGGTGTCGCCCTTGAAGCCCGGTTCTGTCTCGGTGACAACAAGCTCAACAAATGTGGGAGGCTCTATGCCGAACACATTGCCCTTATATGAGAGCACCTTAACAACCATGTTTTCCTTAACGAATTTGAGCGAATCGCCGAGCTGATCCTTGGAGAGCGGCATCTGCTCAAATGTCTCCTGGTCCATGAAATAATAAAGGTCTCCGTCATTGTAGAGATATTCATAATCTTTTCTTTCGATATGAGCCTTCGGCATCTTTTCAGTCGGTCTGAAGGTTTTTTCAACAACGCCGCCGGTTATAACATTCTTAAGCTTTGTTCTTACAAAAGCCGCGCCTTTGCCGGGTTTAACGTGCTGGAACTCAACAATCTGGAATACGTTTCCGTCAAGCTCAAATGTTACACCGTTTCTGAATTCTCCTGCTGATATCATAGTTTTACCATTCCTTTCGTAGTTGAGGGGATTTTTTATTATTCGGCATAGCCGGTGCCTGTCCCGAAACGGACGTACACACTCCCCCAATCAGTCAATATAACAGATACTATCATTTTACTGTATTTTCGGCAATAATGCAAGCCTTTTTTATAAATTTAATGTATTTTTACCAACTCTTTAGTAGATTTAGATAAAATTCTATATCCTTCTTTGGTAACCAACACAAGATCCTCTATGCGCACTCCGCATTTACCGGGAATATATAACCCGGGCTCCACCGTGACAACGTGCCCCGGCTCAAGGCGGACGTCACATTTTGTGCTCAGCGTGGGGCGCTCGTGAATCTCCAGCCCCACCCCGTGACCGAGCCCGTGACCGTAGCACCCGGGGTATGCGCCGTTTAAAGTATCCCACGAATACCTGTGAATATCGGAGCAGACGGCGCCCGGCTTTATCATGGCAAGGCAGTCGCTCTGCACTTGCTTGACAAGGCTGTACACAGCGAGCTTGTCATCGGACACATCGCCGACTGCCACGGTGCGCGTCATGTCGCTGCAATAGCCGCGATAGGTGCAGCCGTAGTCCATCACAACAAGCTCACCGTCCGCAATCACCCTGTCGCTCGGCTCGGCATGGGGCATTGAGCCATGCTCACCTGCGGCGACAATGGTATCAAACGACAGTCCGTCCGCACCGTGGGTGCGCATGAACATCTCTATCTCAAAAGCGACCCCGCGCTCGGTCATGCCCGGGCGCATATAGCCGACAATATGCTCAAAAGCCGCGTCGGCAATCTCCGCCGCGCGCGATATGCATTCAATTTCGTAATCGCTCTTAACGCTGCGTATGTCCGTCAGCATCATGTCGGTCGGCACAAGGTTGCCGATTTTTTCCGAAAAACGCAGATAATCCGCATACGATACGGTCAGATTCTCAAACCCGACCTTTACGCACGGGTCAATAGCGCTTTTTATGTCAAAATCGGCAATATTCTTAACCTCAAAGCCCTTTGCCTGGATTGCCGCCTGCTCCGTGTAGCGCGAATCCGTTACGACAAGAGCCGTTTTTTTGCCGATGAGCGCATATCCGTCAGAGCCTGTAAAGCCGCTGAAATAACGCACATTCGTCATGTCTGTGATGAGCATGGCGTCCAAGCCGCGCTCACGCATTTTATCAAAAAGCCTTTTGCAGCTGTCGTTCATTTCTGTCATTCCTTTATAATTGAATTCCGTCATTTTGCCGCCGAGCCGTTGTACAATCTTGTTTTAAAACATCCCCTCAGTCACCTACGGTGACAGCTCCCCTTGCACATGGGAGCCTTGCGCACAGGCGCAGATTTCCTCAAGGCGAGAGGGTGTACTGTCATCCCGAATGTTACATTTATTTTTCAAGCTTTTCGCCCGTTGCGCAAACATTCCTCGCCGGACAGTCGGAACACTTTGGCTTGCGCGCCGTGCAGTATGCGCGCCCGTGCAGCACCAGCTGATGACAAAACCGTGACTGGATATCCGGCGGTATAATTTTCTTCAGTGCAAATTCTATCTTCACCGGGTCTTGTTCCTTGGTGAGCCCCATGCGGTTCGACAGGCGTATGCAGTGCGTGTCCACCACCACGCCGGGCTTGCCGAACACATCGCCGACTATGAGATTCGCCGTCTTTCTGCCCACCCCGGGCAGAGTGATGAGTTCATCTACCGTGTCGGGCAGCTTGCCGCCGAAATCCGATATAATCCTGTTTGTGGCGGCGACAATGTTCTTTGCCTTGGTGCGGAAAAATCCGCACGACCTTATGCAATCCTCAATGTCGGAAACCTCCGCACGTGCAAAGGCTTCAAGGGTCGGATATTTTTCAAAAAGCGCCGGTGTGACCAGATTCACCCTCGCGTCCGTGCACTGCGCCGACAGCATCACGGCTATGAGCAGCTCGTAGTCACGGCTGTACTCCAGCGAACACTCGGCGCCGGCATAAACAAGGTCGAACACCTCGGCTATTTTCAGCACTCTTTCACTCTTGCGCATGGTTCAGCCCAGTTCCTCTTCAATAAGCTTTGCAAGGGCGGTTGCCTCGGCGCGCAGTTTCTCTTCGTCGTCGCCCTCTATCATCACGCGCACAAGCGGCTCCGTGCCCGACGGGCGTATGAGCACCCTGCCTGCGCCGTCAAATTTTTTCTCCAGTACATCTATCGCCGCGGCGATTTTCGCATTCTCCATGTATGTCTTTTTGTATTCGTTCTTAATCTTGGCGTTGACGAGCACCTGGGGATAGATTTTTATAAACGACGTAAACTCGGACATCTTCTTTCCTGCCGCAAGGTATGCGCTCGTAAGCTGCACCGCGGTCAAAAGCCCGTCGCCCGTGGTGTTCTTGTCAAGAAAAATGATGTGACCCGACTGCTCGCCGCCTATGCAATAGCCGTTTGCAAGCATATTTTCGAGCACATATCTGTCGCCGACAGCCGTCTGCTCATAGGATATGCCCTCGGCGTCGAGAGTCTTGAAAAAGCCGAGGTTGCTCATAACGGTTGCCACCACGGTGTTCTTGGCAAGCTTGCCCTTGGATTTGAGATATTTTGCGCACAAAATCATTATCTTGTCGCCGTCTATCATCTCGCCGTTTTCGTCCACGGCAAGCAGCCTGTCGGCGTCGCCGTCGAGCGCCATGCCGAAATCGCACTTCTGTTCGACAACAAATTTCTGCAAGCCCTCCATGTGGGTTGAGCCGCAGTTGTCGTTGATGTTCACTCCATTCGGCACGTTATTTATGAGCACAGCCTCTGCGCCCAGCTCCTTAAACACAAGCTTTGCACAGCCGGACGACGCGCCGTTTGCGCAGTCTATGGCTATCTTGAGTCCGGCAAAGGGGACGTCCACAGTGGATTTGACAAAATCCACATAGTCTCTCCTGCCCGTGTCAACGCGCGTCACCTTGCCCACGCCTGCACCCGTGGGCAGCTCGCCAATGCTCTTGCCGTCAAGGATGTATTCCTCAATCTCGTTTTCAATCTCATCGCTGAGCTTGTAGCCGTCTTTGTTGAAAAACTTGATTCCGTTGTACTCCATGGAGTTGTGCGACGCGGAGATAACCACTCCGGCGTCGGCATGATATTTTCTTGTGAGATACGCTATCGCCGGCGTGGGAATCACACCTATGCTGATAACCTGTGCGCCCACGGAGCAAAAGCCTGCCGTAAGCCCTGCCTCGAGCATATCGCCCGAGATTCGTGTGTCCTTGCCCACAAGGATTTTCGGCTTGTCCGTAGCGTGCTTTGTGAGCACAAGCGCACCTGCCCTGCCGAGTTCAAATGCAAGCTCCGCGGTGAGTTCTTTGTTGGCGATTCCTCTCACGCCGTCTGTTCCAAATAATCTACCCATTGTATTGTCCTCCGGTTACTCTGTTTTTTTGTCGTCGGATTCCTGTGCGGAATCCCCGTTATTATCTTCTCCGCCGTCGCCGCCGCTGTCCGTCGGCTCGGGGCGGAGCGTAAGCGTGGTTTTGTCTATGCCGTCCGCGACGGATACCCCCTCCGGCAGTGATGAAAAATCAATCCGCACTTCCTTTTGGGTTTCCTCATAGATTTCAGATACATCCGTCTCGACGGTGTACACCTCGTTTATGCCGTCGATTTTATCCTTGGCGCCCACTATTGTGAGGCTTGACGGCACGGTGGACGAGACGGGTATCGCCTCTCCCCTGCCGTTGGTCTCGGCAGAGAGCAGCGGCGTTATGTCCACCGTCCTTGCATACGCAATGTGACACTTCACATCGCAGTATTCTATGTTTTTGCTGATGCGCTCGTCTGTTATCTCCTTGTTGTCGCTGTCATACAGCTTTATCATATAAAGCCCCTGCACATCCTCGGACGCGTCGGTGACGTCGGCAGCTGCCGATGCCGAGGCAACGTTTCTGATTAAGCTTTGCGGGCCCGTGAGTTTTATAATCTGCGGTTCGGATTCTATGCGGTCCAGCACATAGCCGCTCTTGGGCTGCCCCGTGCTGCTCACGGTGACCCTGCGCTCCTCGGTAACCACCTTGTCCACGGTGAGGGTCACGCTGTATGGGCTCTTTTGCACAAGCTCCGCGCCGTCCACGCCGGTGTTCACACTCAGCGGAATGATGTAGCTGCCGTCCTTGGTGACGGCGCTCATGTCCACGCTGCAAATGACGCTCGACGACTTTGCCGCAGAGAGCGCGCTGCGCCTGCCCCTTATCTTGAGGTCGGCGGTTTTCTCCTGACCGTCGAGTATGACAAGCTTGCCGCTTTCAAAATCGGCAGACTGATTGATATATTCCACCGGAATGTCGCGCAGCCATGTCTCAAAAATGGGGTTTTTGTCGTAAACCACATATATCCACAGGAGCACGGCTATAAACACCGATATGATTATCAAAAAATATTCGGATTCCCATATTTTCTTCATTTTCTGTTCACCGTCCATCTTTTGAGTTTTCCTTTTTTGCCGAGGTCGGCAACAGTCTTGTCGGACAGCATTATCTCATCGAGCTTCTCGCCCAGCGCCTTTGCGGTGAGGTTGCGCGATATTTTGCCGTTTTGCGCAATGGATATCGTGCCCGTCTCCTCGCTGACGACTATGGCAACGCAGTCCGTTATCTCGGACACGCCCACAGCCGCGCGGTGGCGTGTGCCCATCTCCTTGCTGAGGCTGTTGTTTTGCGACAGCGGCAAAAAACACGCCGACGCCTTAATCATGTTGTCGCCGATGACGGTGGCGCCGTCATGCAGCGGCGTATTCGGAATGAAGATGTTGATTAGCAGCTGCGGCGAGACCTTGGCGTTGAGCACCGTGCCGGATGTCATTATGTCGCCCAGCTTGGTGTTGCGCTCCATGATGATGAGCGCACCGATTTTTCGCTCTGCCATGTATTCCACGGCCTCGCAGATTTTCGGAGTGATGTTCTCCGCCTCGTATTCCTGCGAAAAAATTTTGCCGAAAGTGGTTGTGCCCATCTTCTCGAGCACACGGCGCAGCTCCGGCTGAAACACAACCAGGAGCGCAAACACGCCCACCTGCATGGTGTTGGACAAAATGTAGTTTGTCGCGTTGAACTGAAGCCAGTCGGACAGCTGAGTGAGAATGATAAGTATCAGCACTCCCTTAACAAGCTGAGCCGCCCTCGTCTCCTTAACTAATTTTATGCACTTGTACACCGCATACGAAACTATGGCTATGTCGATAAAATCCCTTATCCTGAGCATACGTATATTGTCCATCAAAAAGCTCACTGCGTCAGTCATGATTCAGAACACCTCCCAATTTTTTGCCTCAATTGCTCATAGAGCATTACAGAGCAGCAGACAGCCACATTCAGCGACTCCGCTCCGCCCGTCATGGGCACTTTTATTCTCTCCGCGCACAGCTGCGCGGTTTTTTCGCAGATTCCGTTTGCCTCGTTTCCCATTACGATTACCGTCCTGCCGGTAAGGTCGGCATCGTGGCAATACACGTCTCCGTCAAGGAAAGTTCCGCACACCTTAAATCCGCTCTCGGACAGGCGGCGGAGCAATCCCATATCCGCGCCGTCGGTATAAACCGGTATTGCGAACAGGCTCGCCATGGTAGAGCGCACCACCTTGGGGCTGTAAATGTCCGCGCACCCCCTGGACAGCACCGCGGCGTCCGCGCCGAATGCGTCCGCACTGCGCAGTATTGTGCCCAGGTTGCCCGGGTCGCACACGCTGTCAAGATAGACCACCGTGCGCACGGATTCATCAAACAGTCTTTCGCTGTCGTTTGAAGGATACGCCGCCACGGCGATTATCCCCTGCGAATTGACAGTGGACGATATATCGTCAAAGAGCTTTTCGTCAAGCTCATACACCTTGAATTTCTGCGAAAAATCCTCGCCGCCGTAGCTGCCGCGCACCAGGATGTATTTTATGTCCGCTCCGTGCCTCACGGCGTCGCTCACCAGTCGGAGGCCTTCGGCAATAAAAAGTCGGGCTTTCTTCCTGTCGTGGGCAGATAGGAGCTTTTTTGTGTTTTTGTATATTGAGTTTGAGCTGCTTTCTATTCTTGTTCTCATGTCGGTTTACCTCACCTTAAATTATACTTTATATCGCGCCAAAAGTCAACCGAAAATGCGTCATTCGCCGCTCGGTTTTGATATTAATGCGCGGCTGCCCCATTTTGCCGCTTTTTTGTATAAATTCGGCGCGCTTTGCAGCTCCAAAGAAAAGACGGACGGGAATCATCGGTGTGATCTCCGTCCGTCTTTCTTAAGGAAGTAATTTTGCTAAGATGGTTTTTTGCTGATTATGTTATTGTGCCTGTACGCTTGCGCACAGCGGCTTCATGGTGTCAATGCCGTCCCAAAGCATAGCAGTTGTTGCGCCCTACGCATTTTTGAAAGCGTCGTCAAAATTCATTGTGTAATAGTCTGCGCTCTTTGCCTCCGTGCCGTCAAGCTGAACTGCGGTCATGTTGCCGTCGTCATCATGCTTTGCGGCAATGAGTATACCCTTTGCATTCTTGCCGGTAAACGCCGCGCTCATTGATTGAGGTCATATCCTGCGGCAGATACAAATCAAATATGCCGCAATTTGCAAAGGTTTTCATACTGAGTTTTTGAAATCCTGATTCAAATGTAACAGACTTAAGATTGGTGCAGCCGATAAATGAACCCCATTCAGTGCTTGTGACATACCCGGGGAATCGTGACAACCTTAAGAGAAGTCATATTTTTGCACATCTGTCTGCCCACGTTTGTAAGGTTCTCTCCAAAAGCTATTTTGTCAACAAGTGTATTCCATTTACCATTCCACGGATAAGCAATCTCCGTGTCTGTGTACGTAATATTCTTCTTTGTACCGTCTTTTGAATCGACAGTAAGAGTCTTTGTTACTGCAGGCAGTGTTGTCCAATCATATGAAACAACATTAAAATCTGCACTGAGAGCATATTTAAATACATTGTTGGCATTATCGGTAAAATCTCCCGAATATATTGTATTTATGGTATCATATGTAAGTTCTGTATTGTTAGCTTTATTTGTGCCATTTTTCATACCGGCTATATCATCCAGCACATCTGCCAGCGGATAAAAATGTATTGTCGATGTACCTCCTTGGTTTGAGCCAAACGCTCTTTGATTAACTTTTACAACCGTTCTCGGAAGATATACATCCTTTAATTTAGAGCATCCGAAAGCGAATTTGTCTCCTATTTCCGTAACGTCTTCCGCAAAGGTTACGGTAGTCAGCTCGGTGCAGCCGTTTGCAACTCCCCACTCCATGCCGCCGGTAACCGTTGCAGGTATGGTAAGTTTGGTTATTGCAGTTCCTTTAAATAACTCTCTGCCGAGTTTTTTAATTCCGGAACCTATCTCCACCGATGTTATTTTAGCAGGATCAATTGTTTTGGGGTTGCGCCAAGGTAAAAGTTCCTTTAACACGCCGTCATCGTTATTAGGGTCTAAGCACATATTGCCGCTGGTGTTTTCCGCTGCGTCAATGGTGAGTTTGCCGGTAACAGTGTCAAATGTGTATTTATATAGGTTATTCTTTTTGTAATATCTGTTGGTAGTGGTGTTGCCCGATTTGTATTGGTATGAAATTGCACCGTCATCGCCGGCATTAGCTTTTGCAGCATCGTAAAAAGTGCCGCTGATTGGCTCGGCACTTGCGCCTATGGCTGTAAACAGACACAAAACCGCCGTTGCAAACAGCACTTTTAGTAATGTTTTTGCATTAGATTTCATAAAAATCATCCCTCCGTCTCAGTGTTTTGTCTTGAGTTGATTGCAGCACCGAGACGGAGATAATTAAAGTGTCACTTTGTTTGAAATGTGCAAAAACAGGTGTCGTTTTCGTTGAATTTGACTTTTTGGAGATAATTTCACAGAGGAAACAGTGACGATTTGCAAAAACGTCCGTTAATGAATTGCGCTGCGCGCATATAAATTACTCGTGCCCCATGTCGAGCGAAAACACATAATCGAAATACGCCTTTTTGGCGTCGGCAAGGTGAGTCCGCGATATTTTTACGCGCTTGCCGCCGCTGAGCACAAATGTGTCGCTGTCCACCCTGTCAATATGCTCTATGTTGACAATATAGCTCTTGTGGCAGCGGCAGAAACCGTGGCGCAGAAGATAATCTTCATAATCGGCAAGTCTGCCGTTAAGCTCTATCTCACGGTTGTCGGCAAGCGTGAAGATGACCTTGCGCAGATTGCTCTCCAGGCACTGAATGTTGGACAGCAGCACCCTTGTGTCGCTGCCGAGGTATGTAATGGTGACATAATGTTTTTTCCTGTGGGCATAAAACAGTCTGTTCAGGCATGAGCGCAGCTGCATGACGTCTATCGGCTTGAGCAGATAGTCAAACGCCTGCACACGGTAACTCTGCACACCGAATTCCTCGGTTGTGGACACAAACACCACGGGGGTTTTTGTATCTGCCGTGCGCAGGCGCGCGGCGGTCTCCATGCCACTGACGCGCGGCATGATGATATCGAGAAAAATCACATCATACCGATGAGCCGCGTGGCTTTTCAAAAGCTCGTTTCCGTCGTCAAATTCATCGAGCGTGAAATCCTTTATCACGGAATTAAGCGCCTCGCGGATTCTTCGGCGTTCATTTTTCATATCGTCACATACGGCTATTCTCATTATTACGGTTCTCCTTAAATGTTCTCATACCGTAATTATGTCATATTTTTGCCGCCGTGTCAATCGATTTGTTCTATTGCCGCTTTTCTTTCGTTTATTTTCTTAAAAATCCCGGGGTCAAACTTAAATTTGCGGTCATATGTCATAAGTCCGTTTTTCTCCTGTTCCACATCATAGAGCTGCGTGTAACAGAATCCCATAATATTTGCGTTGTCGAGCAGTGCGTCGGTAAGACCCTTGTAGCGCGCGGCAAATTCATCCTCGGTGCGCGGATCGTTGCCGTAACCCCAGCCTGCGCCGTCCTCCGGCGCCCGGCGCCGCGACCGCAAATACGCTTGCGGCATAGGCAAGGTAGTCGCCCCAATCCGAACTTCTGCCCGTGTATCCGTGAAAATTCAACACAGCGGGGCATTTACCCTTTATGTTCTTCGGCTTTAGAAATTTGGCGTAAGCTCTCGCTCCGTGCGCTCCGGTAAAATATAAATCATAGCAATCCGCAACGGGCGACTTGAACTTAGCCGGTATCAGTTCAACATTGGGATTGATTGCCTTCATATCGGCAACGGATTCATCCCAATAATTATCAAAATCACTTGGTTTCGGGTTTATACCCTTGTATTCTCTCAATTCTTCAAGCGGCATATCAATCAACGGCATTGTAATCTCTCCCATTGTTTTTTTGATGAATTCCGCCTTGCCGCGGTGATCGCCGCCGCGCAGGCGTTACTCAAAAATCATTTTGAATTATGAGTATATGATATACGCGGCGCGAGGAAAAGTAAATGATTTATACAGGCAAAAATTGACTTATCCTATCATTTGTGGTATTATGTATGGGAGTGATGATGACTTTGCACTGCACGAGCGCAAGGCTCGGTGGTATATATTGTATTTTGAAAACCGATAGCAGTAGGTATGCGGCGAAAGTATTTAGTCAAAGGATGTGTATGTATTTTTTATTCTCAGACGACGAGTTCAGCGCTACTGCACTGCTGTCTGAGCGTGCCAAAATAAAATATATCCGCCCGAGCCGATGGCGGAATTTCACAAGTGTGAGGGGTGTATATTGTGTTTTTGCAAACCGATAGAAGCAACATGGTATGCGTGTGTTTGAAAAAATATAATATGCACCCCCGAGCCGAAGCACAAATTAACACGTATACACCCCAAAGCCGCCACATAGTTTATCATGCATCACGCACTCAATTTTTCCCTCAATATCCGCAAAATCTTCTTTTCCCTGCGCGAAATCTGCACCTGAGATATATGCAGCTTCTCGGCAACCTCACGTTGAGTTTTACCCCTGAAAAAGCGCATAATGACAAGCTGCCTGTCGTCTTCCTCAAGCTCGTCCATCGCCATGCGCAGCGACAGCGAATCTATCATTGCTTCGCCCGTGTCCAGGTCGTATGTAACGGTGTCTATAAGATAGGTGTCGCTGTCCGGCGCAAGCTTGCGATCAAGACAATCGCAGGGCTGCGACGCCTCAAGCGCCATGACAAGAGTGTCGCGGTCTGTGCCGAGCTCCGCCGCAAGACTGCTGATTGTCGGCTCAGCACCTGTGTCACAGATGATTTTGTCGCGCACAACCGCCGCCCTTATGCCCAGCTCCTTGAGCGAGCGGCTCACCTTGAGCATACCGTCGTCGCGCATGAATCGGCGAATCTCGCCCATGATTAGCGGCACGGCATATGTGGAAAATTTTACCCCGAAGGACGCGTCAAAACGGTCTATTGCCTTTAGCATACCTATGCAGCCTATTTGAAAAATATCCTCCTTGTCATAGCCGCGGTTGCCGAAACGCGCAACCACACTCCACACAAGCGCGGAGTTGTTTTTGACAACCGCGTCGCGCGCCTCCTTGCTTCCTGTGCGCGCCAGACGGAGCAGTGTTTCATTGTCCATAGCAGCGCCCCCTAAAGCCTGTTTTTGCCTATGCGCCGCTTCATGGTTACCTTTGTGCCCACGCCGACTATGGAATCCACATCCACAGAATCCATAAAGGTCTCCATAACGGTGAATCCCATGCCCGAGCGCTCCATGTCGGGGTTGGTTGTAAACATAGGCTCGCGCGCCTTTGCCACATCCTCTATGCCCTTGCCGTAGTCCTTGATAACAATTGTCACATCGTCGTCCTGAGAATAGCACTCCAGGTAGACATAGCCTTTTTTGTCGCCATAGCCATGGACTATGGCATTTGTAACAGCCTCGCTGACCGCTGTTCTGATATCAGACAGTTCTTCTATTGTCGGGTCGAGCGGCGCGATAAACGATGCCGCAATCATACGCGCAAAACTCTCGTTCTCCGATTTTGAGAGAAACTCCGCCCTTAATTCATTAGTATATTTTGTTCTTGCCAAACTGTTCATCATGATCCTCCATTCATCCAAGTAATTTTTCCGGCACATCCGTAAACGACGGATACACACCCATGATTTTAGGTATGCCCGACATATGCAAAATTTTGTTTACACTGAGATTCGGGCAGACTATGGCGACTTCGCCACCGCTGCTTTTTACAAGTTTGTATCTGCCGATGACAACACCTATCCCCGACGAATCCATGAAATTTAAGTCGGAAAAGTCGAAGATGAGGTTGCGCGCCCTGCCGCGCACCAAACGCGCGTCGGTCTGGGTGCGCACCTGCACGGCAACATGGTGATCAAGCTCGCCCGACACCTTTGCCACAAGACAGTTCAAACCTTTGGTAAAAAAATTGACCTGCAAGAATACCAACTCCTTTCGGGATTAATATTCTTGCAGGTTTGCGTAAATTCCTTTGACGGGAAATGGGTTAATTTGGCGAAGCGGTGAATTGTATTTGCGGGTCGATGAGGTCATCGACCCCTACCGCTCTATCAATAGTTCATCACAAGGGAAAAACCCATTTCAAAGGCGAGGGTAGGTGTATTTTATTTTGTGTAAGCGAGTTCAGCATAGGGCTCCCAAAAAGGTGGTAGCGTAGCGCGCCTTTTTGGGAAAGAGGAGAAACAGCAAAGCAAGTAAGCTGTAAATCTCCCGATTTGCAGCGCACGATGCGCGGCTTGTTTCGACGACAGAGCGAACCAAAATAAAATATACCCACACGAGCCGGTGCACAATTTCTAATGAAGATTCATCAAATTCATGCACATTCCCCTCACCGCACCGACAAGATACAGCGAGCCGACAACGCACACAACTCCGCCGCGCGGCGCGGCGTCAACCGCGGCGCGCACCGCGCCGAAACAATCCTCTATACACCTGACCTGCGCCCCGTCTGCTCGCAGCTCGGCAACAAGTCCGCCGCAATCCGTGGCGCGCAGGCTCGGCACGGAAGTAACAATGAAATCGGCATTTTTCATACTGCACAAACGGCAGACGCTCTCCGCGCAATCCTTCTCGCCGAGCATACCGAGCACAACCGTCTTTGGCGCATCGCCGAGTATGCTCTCCGCGGCATCGCAAAAGGCTCCCATGCCGTGCGCATTGTGCGCGCCGTCGAGGATGATTGTCATGTCGCCGTTTTTGATAACCTCAAAACGGCATTTCCATTCTGTGCTCCCGAGCCCGTCGGAGATATCGGCTTCATCAACAGGCAATTTGCCGCTTATGCACTCCAGCGCCGTGACGGCAAGCGCGGCATTGTATGCCTGGTGCGCTCCGCAAAGCGAGGTGTGCAGCCGCCTGCCGCCGAGTGTGAATGCTGTGCCGCCGAGTGTGACTTCTATGTCCGTCACGTCGGCGCAGCCGTGCAGCTCACTGCCGCGCAGGGAGCAGATGTCTGCAATCACGCCGCGCGCCGCGGAATCCATGCCGCCGTATATTACAACCGGCGCGCCGCTCTTGATTATGCCGCCCTTTTCAAAAGCGATTTTCTCTACGGTATCTCCGAGTATGGCTGTGTGGTCGCGCCCGATGGCGGTTATGACGGCAACAAGCGAATTTTTGATTACATTGGTGGAATCCAGCCTGCCGCCGAGACCCGTCTCAAGCACGACAACATCGCATCCCTTGTCCGCAAAGTAAAGAAACCCCATGGCGGTGATGAATTCAAATTCTATGGGATGAACATTCGCTCTCTCGCACGCCGCCCTGACCTCGGCGGTGTATTTCATCAAATCTGCGGCGGATATGCTCTCGCCGTTTATGCTTATGCGCTCATTGAACATCTCTATAAACGGCGACGTGTACAGACCGACGCGATATCGGCGCGACAGCACCGAGGCAAGCATGGCACAGACAGAGCCCTTGCCGTTTGTGCCTGCAACATGGATAAAATTTAACCTGTCCTGCGGATTGCCGAGCGCGGCGCAGATTTTTGTTATATTGTCCAGCCCGGATTTTGCACCGAAGCGCGAGAGGGAATGGATGTATTCTATGCAGTCTTTTTCCGATTTCATAATACCAAGCCTTTCATTTCAAAAATTCGGGTTGCCGAAACGGCAACCCGAATTAACTATCTGTTCATGCTCTCTATACTTTGCATTACCTTGGCGAGCATTTCTTTATACTTTTCGCCCTTTTCGCGCTCCTCGCTGACAATCTTCTCCGGTGCCTTTGCAACGAATCCGGCATTGCCGAGCTTGCTCTCAACTCTCTTTATCTCCGCCTCAAGACGTTTTTTCTCGTCATTCAGGCGCGCAAGCTCCTTGTCGCGATCGATAAGCTCATCAAGCGGTATAAAAAGCTCCGCACCCTCGGACACCGCCGTAACGGCGTTGTCGTCAATGCCGCTCTTGTCCGTTTGGATAACCGTCTCGGACGCACCGGCAAGCTTCTCAAAGAACTGCTCCGTGCCCTCAAAGAGGGATTTGTCCGCGGTCACTATGATGACCTTAGCCTTTTTACTCGGGACAACATTCATCTGTGTGCGCACGTTTCTGATTGCCTTTATGGCATTCATCACGATGTTCATGCGCTTTTCGTCCGCCTCGAAACAAAGTTTTTCGTCAAACTCCGGCCAGGAGGAAATCATGATGCTCTCCTCACCCGTGGGCAGATAGCCGAAAATCTCCTCGGTGATAAACGGCATAAACGGATGCAGCAGCTTGAGCGAATTCTCAAGCACATATGCCAGCACCTGCTGTGCAGTCTTCTCCGAGCCGTCCTTTGCATAAAGACGGGGTTTGACAAGCTCGATGTACCAGTCGCAGTAGTTGTCCCAGATAAAATCGTACAGCTTGCTTACCGCTATGCCAAGCTCAAATTTATCAATATTCTCGCCAACCTCTTTTGCAACTCGGTTGAACACGGAGAGAATCCATTTGTCCTCCACGCGCAGCTCCGATTCATCGGGAAGCTCTATCTTGTCTATATCAAGATTCATAAGCAGGAAACGCGACGCATTCCATATCTTGTTCGCAAAGTTTCTGCTTGCCTCTACCCTCTCCTGATAATAACGCATATCGTTTCCCGGGGAATTGCCCGTGGCAAGGGTAAAGCGCAGCGCGTCGGCGCCGTATTCCGCAATTACCTCAAGCGGATCTATGCCGTTGCCGAGCGATTTGCTCATCTTTCTGCCCTGACTGTCGCGCACTATGCCGTGGATGAACACATGGTCAAACGGCGCTTTGCCGGTCTGCTCCAGTGCCGAGAAAATCATCCTCGCCACCCAGAAAAAGATTATGTCATAACCCGTAACGAGGGTCGATGTGGGGTAGAAATACTTAAAGTCCTCTGTTTTCTTGGGCCAGCCGAGGGTCGAGAACGGCCACAGAGCCGAGCTGAACCATGTGTCGAGCACATCGCTATCCTGTTTTACCGCGCCGCCGCACTTGGGGCACTTGGTTACGATATCTTTGGAAACAGTTGTCTCGCCGCAGTCCTCGCAGTAGAATGCCGGAATACGGTGACCCCACCACAGCTGACGGGAGATGCACCAGTCGTGCACATTCTCCATCCAGTTGAGATAGGTTTTGGAAAATCTGTCCGGCACAAACTTAACCGTGCCGTTCTTTACTACCTCAACCGCAGGCTCTGCAAGGGGTTTCATCTTCACAAACCACTGTTTGGATATGATCGGCTCAACGGTTGTGCCACAGCGGTAGCACTGACCGACATTGTGCTTGTGCGGAACTATTTTTACAAGCAAGCCGAGGTCTTTCAGTTCCTCTACCATAGCCTTGCGGCATTCGTAGCGATCCATACCTTGGTACTTGCCGGCATATTTATTCATGGTCGCGTCGTCGTTCATAACCTTGATCTGCTCAAGATTATGGCGCAGACCGACCTCAAAGTCATTCGGATCGTGAGCCGGAGTAATTTTTACACAGCCTGTTCCGAACTCCTTGTCAACATATTCGTCCGCAATGACGGGAATCTCCCTGCCTACAAGCGGCAGAATGAGAGTCTTGCCCACAAGATCGGCATATCTCTCGTCATCGGGGTTGACAGCGACCGCGGTGTCGCCGAAAAGCGTTTCCGGACGTGTGGTGGCAATCTCCACAAACCTGTCGGAATCCTTGACCGGATACTTAATGTGCCAGAAAAATCCGTCCTGCTCGGTATACTCCACCTCTGCGTCGGACAGCGCCGTGATGCAGTGCGGACACCAGTTGATTATTCTGTGACCCTGATATATAAGACCCTTGTTGTAGAGCTTTACAAAAACCTCTTTTACAGCGTCGGAGCATCCCTCATCCATTGTGAAACGCTCGCGCGACCACGCACAGGACGAACCCAGCTTTTTGAGCTGATTTATGATGCGGCTGCCGTACTGATGTTTCCAGTCCCACACCCTCTCGAGAAATTTCTCTCTGCCGAGGTCGTATCTGGTAAGTCCCTCTTTGCGCAGCTCCGCCTCAACCTTTATCTGAGTGGCAATGCCGGCGTGATCCGTACCCGGAATCCACAGCGCCGCATAGCCCTTCATTCGCTTGTAGCGGATGAGTATGTCCTGGAGAGTTTCGTCCAGGGCGTGACCCATATGGAGCTGACCGGTAACATTCGGAGGCGGTATAACTATTGTATACGGCTTCTTTTTGCTGTCCGGCTCTGCCTCAAAATACTTTTTGTCAACCCAGTTGGCATAGATTTTGTCCTCTACCTCCGCAGGGTTGTATGTCTTGGGTAATTCCCTTTTTGTCTGCACCTAAATTTTCATTCCTTTCACTGACACCTCTGTGTCAGATTGTAAAAGTTATCACGGCGGCGATTACAACAAGCACAAGACCCGCCGTTTTTATTATCACCTTGTCCCGATCGGTTATCTCGTCTCTTTGAAAAACCTTCGGCGCGATTTTAGCCGAGCCGAAACACAGCGCACATCCGAGAACAAGCAAGATCGCTATTAAAATTTTCATGTTGTCTCCCCGTTATATGGCAAGCATACTCGAAAGCTTGATTTCCTCGTCATCTATGCTCTTTTTCATTGCGAGACCTTCGTTTACGTCAACATCGGCAATTTTGCCGTCCCTTACGCACACAATGCGGTTGGACTGACCGGCAACCAAAAGCTCGATTGCCCTCTGACCCATCTGCGCCGCTATTACGCGATCCTTGCAGGTCGGGCTGCCGCCGCGCTGCATATGACCCAGCACTGATGCACGGGTGTCTATGCCCGTCAGCTCGCCAATCTTCTTTGCAGTCTCCATGACATCCATGCCAACGCCCTCGGCAACTATGATTATGTGATTCTTCTTGCCGGCAATTCTCGACTGCTTAACCGCCGCAAGTACGTCTTTTTCAAAATCATACTTACGCTCGGGTATGAGCACAGTCTCCGCGCCCGTAGCAACTGCCACATTAAGTGCGATATATCCTGCGTTTCTGCCCATTACCTCTACCAGGCAGCAGCGGCTGTGGCTCGTCATGGTGTCTCTTATCTTATCCACGGCCTCCATAGCGGTGTTAAGCGCCGTGTCATAACCTATGGTATATTCGCTGCAAGCGATGTCATTGTCTATGGTTCCCGGGATGCCTATTGTGGGCAGGCCGAGATTTGTGAGCGCCCTTGCGCCCATAAAGCTGCCGTCACCGCCGATTACGACAATGGCGTCGAGTCCGTGCTCTCTGGCAACCTGCAAGCCTTTCTGCTGACCCTCAAGAGTCTTAAACTCCAGGCAGCGCGCTGTGGAGAGAATGGTGCCGCCGCGCTGAATGATATCGCACACGCCGCGCGTGGTGAGCTGTTCTATCTCCCCTTTGAGCAATCCGTTGTAGCCGTCGTATATGGCGAACATATTCATGCCGCTTGCCAATCCGCACCTAACCACGGAGCGCACCGCCGCGTTCATGCCGGGTGCGTCTCCGCCGCTTGTCAATACTCCAATGTTTTTTACCATTATGATAACCCCCTCAAAATCAGTCTCCGGATAATATTTTTCCGTGACTTGTATAAATTTCTGCTTTTCCTTTAATCTTCATGGCGGAAGTTATCTCCGTAAATTCGGCGATATACACCTGACCCTCATCGAGTATCTCGGTGTGATGAAACTTTGTGTCACGGCCGCGGGTAAGCCCCATGATGTTTACTCCGTTCTCCAGAGCCTTAATTACAACATAATCTCCATAGCTGTTTACCTCGTTCATGTCTCTTCCCTCCTCAAAGACATCTGATATCAGATGATAAAACCATCTTAATCTGTTTAAATTACATATATGATATATAATAAAACATTTCCGCAAAAAAATCAAGCTATTTTGACCTTTGTTAACGATTTTTATTAACTTTTTAAGTAATTTTTATATTTTCGTCGCCGAATTTGTCGCAAAGCTCTTTAATCAGTTCGTTGCACAGGCGCACTTTTCTGTCGTCCGAAGCGCGCAAAACGGTCTTTGAATCGCTCAAATAAATGTTAAGCCCGCTTTTTCCGCAATACCTTGACGTAATCTCCGTCACACTGCCCACAGACGAATCATCGGGCACGCGGACATACAGCCGCTTTGAATCCGCAACGCTAAGCCCATCGAGCGGCACGGCGCTTACGAGCGACAGGCTGATGTTTTTTTTGCCTCGGTCACTGACCGTCGCCTCAACAAAAAGTACGCTGCCGTCCGTCAGATACCGCGAATACATATCGTATTTTTTCTCAAAGGCGACCAGTTCTATGTCGGAATAATAGTCGCTCAGAGTCATCGTCACTATAAGCACACCCTTTTTGGTGCGCTTTTTGTGCACACCTGTCACAACTCCGCACACCCGCACCTTGCCGTCATCGGGCACATTGCCCTCCGACAGCGAGTAAATGTCGCACTGCGAAAACGCCTTTGCCTTGAGCAGATAGCCGTCAAGCGGATGAGCGCTGAGATACATCCCCGAAAATTCCTTTTCGTAATCAAGCTTTTCCGAATCGGTGTAATCGGCTATCCTCTCTATCATACCATCGGTAACGGACGCCGAATCGTCGCCGAAGAGGCTCACCTGACCCAGAACGGCAAGACGTGCGTCCGCCGAGGCGTAATCAAACATTTTTTCAAAGCTTGTCACAAGCGCTTTCCTGTTTGGATACAGCGAATCAAACGCGCCGCATTTTATCAGCGTTTCTATGGTGCGGCGGTTTGTGTCATAGGCGCTCATTCGCACCACAAAATCGGAAAAGCTTTTGAAAACGCCGCCGTGCTCCCTCTCTGCCTCCACATCATGCGGAAACTGTATGCCCACGTTTTTGAGCGCGGAGAGCGCAAAGCGAACATTCCTGCCCTCCACCGCAAACTGCGCACAGCTTTTGTTGATATCCGGCGGCAGCAGATATATCCCGTATTTGCCGAAAACGCGGATGTATTTGTTTATCTTATACGAATTGCCGGTAAGGCTCATGAGCAGCGCCACAAGAAATTCCACGGGATAATGCCGCTTGAGATACGCCGTCTGATAAGCAACGGTGGCATAGCACGCCGCGTGCGACTTGTTAAACGCATAGTTTGCAAAATCTATCAGGTAATCGAATATGGCATTCGCCGTTGTCTCCTCCACACCGCGGTTGACGGCTCCGTCTATCACGCGGACTCCGTCCTCGACAAGCCCGTGAATGAATATCTCACGCTCTTTTTCCATAACGGAGTGCTTCTTTTTAGCCATGGCACGGCGCACAAGGTCTGCCCTGCCGAATGAATATCCGGCGAGCGAGCGCACAATCTCCATGACCTGCTCCTGATAGATAATCGCTCCGTAGGTCGGGCGCAGTATCGGCTCGAGCAGCGGATGCATATATGTTATTCCGCGCGGATTTTTCACATTTTTGAGAAACTGCGGTATCTGCTCCATGGGGCCGGGACGGTATATGGAGGTAGTCAGTATGACATCCTCTATGCTGTGCGGACGGAATTTCTGCATAAATGTGCGCAGCCCGGGATTTTCAAGCTGAAACACGCCGTCCGTGTCGCCGTCCGATATCATGTCAAACGTCGCCTTGTCCTCATAGTCAAGATTTTTGAGGTCTATCCTCACGCCCTCGTACTTCTCCGTCATGGCGATTGCGTCGCGTATGACTGTGAGGTTGCGCAGACCGAGAAAATCCATCTTGAGCAATCCGAGCTTTTCCAGTGCCGCCATGGGATACTGGGTAATCATGCCCGTATCTGCCGTTTGCAGCGGCACATAATTATCGAGCGGTGCGTCGGCAATAACGATTCCGGCGGCATGGGTGGACACGTTGCGCGGAAAGCCCTCCAGCGCCATTGCGGTGTCGAGCAGCCGCCTCATGACAGGGTCGCCGCTGTACATCGACCTGAGCTCCGCGTCCATATCTATGGCGTCCTTCAGCTTTATGTGCAGCATCTCGGGCACGGATTTTGCCGCTTTGTCCACAAGCGACGGGTCGCACCCCATTACCCTGCCGACATCGCGAATCGCCGCGCGCGCCGCCATTGTGCCGAAGGTGGCTATCTGTGCCACTCTGCCCACTCCGTATTTATTCACCACGTATTCCTTAACCTCGTCGCGGCGTTCATAGCAGAAATCCACGTCGATATCCGGCATACTCACGCGCTCCGGATTGAGAAAACGCTCAAAAATCAAATCATATTTAAGCGGATCTATCTCGGTGATGTTCAGGACATAGGCAACAAGGCTGCCTGCCGCCGAACCTCTGCCCGGGCCTACCATTATGTGATTACGCTTGGCATACGCTATGAAATCCCACACAATGAGGAAATAATCCGTGTAACCCATGGAGTTTATAACGCCGAGTTCATAATCGAGCCGCTCAAAAATCTCCTCTCCCGGGTTTTGATATTTTTTATAAACCCCGTCCGTACAAAGCTCTTTGAGGTACACATCATGCGGCTTGTCCGTATCGGGCATTGCCGCCGGCAGATGCATAGTGTCAAAATCGAGCGTGACATTGCACATAGCGGCAATTTTCTCCGTGTTCTCTATTGCTTCGGGGTATTTTGCAAACAAAGTGCGCATATCATCTTCGCTCTTGAGATAAAACTCGCTCCCCTCAAATTTTAATCTGTCGGTATCGTCAAGTTTGGAACCTGTTTGTATACAAGTGAGCACATCCTGCAAAAATGCGTCCGAGCTGTCCACATAATGCACGTCGTTTGTGGCGACAAGCCCTGCTCCGCAAATGTGCGCCACCTCGGCAAGTCCGTCAATAACGCGTTTTTCCTCCGGAATACCGTGATCCTGAAGCTCGATGAAAAAATTTTCCTTTCCGAATATATCGCAGTATTTCTGCGCGGCTCTTACTCCAGCGTCCACTCCGCCGCCGAGCACCGCCATGGGCACATCTCCGCGCAGACAGGCGCTCAGGGCAATCAAGCCCTCGGAGTATTTTTTCAGTATTTCATCATCCACGCGCGGTTTGTAATAGTACCCCTCGGAGTATGACAGGGAGACAAGCTTCATGAGATTTTTGTAACCGGTATTATTGCGTGCAAGCAAAACAAGGTGCCCGTATTGAGAGTCAATTCCGTGTACCTTGTCGAATCGGCTGCGCGGAGCGGTATACACCTCGCATCCGATAATGGGTTTTATTCCTTTGGATTTTACGGCGGTGTAAAACTCCACCGCGCCGTACATTACGCCGTGGTCTGTTATTGCAAGCGAATCAAAACCCTGCTCCGCCGCAGCTTCCGCCAGCCTGCCAATTTCGGCAGCGCCGTCCAGCAAGCTGTACTGCGTATGCACATGAAGATGTGCAAATCCCATATCCGCCCCTCCTTGCTCAGCAGTTTTCTGCAATATCCAGTATCTTGCGCAGCCTGTGGTTTACGCCCGATTTTCCTATCGGCGGATTCGCCGCCTCGCCGAGCTCCTTAAGGCTGTAATCGGGATATTTGAGCCTGAGCTCGGCTATCTCGCGCAGGCTGTCGGGCAGAGTGTCAAACACGCCCTTTTCCATAAGTCTTTTAATGCTCATTGTCTGCTCGACCGACGCGTCTATCGTCTTGTTCATGTTTGCGGTTTCGCAGTTTATTGTCCTGTTGACATTGTTGCGCACTTCCTTCACGATTTTTGCGTTGTGATACTCCATAAGGCTGTTGACCGCGCCGAGAACAGAGAGCACATCGGTTATGTCGTCGCAGCTTTTGTAATACAGCACATATTTTGACTTGCGCATAACGCTTTTCGGCGGAATGCCGAGCTCGCCGAGCAGTGCCGAAAAATCGTTTGCAAGCCCGTAACGGCTTGTGGTGAACTCAAGGTGATAATTTTTCTTCGGGTTCATAACCGAGCCGCCCGCTATAAAGGCGCCGCGCACAAAGGCTTTTTTTGTCTCGCGGTTGGGAATTATGCGCGGCGAAATGCGGTAGCTGACAAAGCCGCCGATTCCGCGTCCGCCGTCCGTAAGGGCGCATTTTTCAAAAAGCCGTTCAATGTCCGCCTCATTATCCGTAAGCACCTCATAGTATGTGCTTTTTTCCGAAGTTTTTCTTATTTTTATGCGCGAAGATATTTCCAACGTGCCCTTTAGCAGAGAATATACTCTGCGCGCGGTGCGTGGATTTTCTGTCAGCACATAAAAATAATATCCGTTATCGCCCTTTTTCAGCTTGCCTCCGAAGCATATCATGGCGGTCAGCTCGGCAAGGGCGGATTTTTCGTTTGTATATTTTTTTGTTATTTCATTTTTAACGTCCGATGAAAATGACATATCAGTCTCCTACATACACAGCCTCAGTATCTCCCTCGCAAGCTTAACGTAATCATGCCTTACTATAAGGTTCTCCTTATCGTAGAAAACAAGATTCTTCTCTATCAGCTCGGTGTGACAACCGTCAAAACGGCTCTTGTCGAGCCGCACCGGCACGGAATTCTGCTCCTCGTACTTTACTGCCGCCTGCGGCGGAATATCTCCGCTGTTCGCTATGCAGTAATCTATGTAGTTTCCTCCCATGTGTTTCTCAATTGCCGCCACATGGTCGTATGCCGAAAATCCGTCCGTCTCGCCGGGCTGCGTCATCACGTTGCACACATACACCTTCTTTGCAGGTGAGGCGGCAAGCGCAAAAGATATTCCGTCCACAAGCAGATTCGGAATAATGCTTGTGTACAGGCTGCCCGGGCCGAGGATTATTATGTCTGCGTCGTTTATCGCCGATATACACCTGTCAAACGGCACAACATTCTCCGGCAAAAGCTCTATGTGGTCTATGGGCGAATGCTTCTCAAGCGCCGCAACGGGAATGTGCGATTCGCCGACAATTCTGCTGCCGTCCTTAAGAACCCCCACAAGGTTGACGTCATCCTTTGTCACCGGCAGCACATTGCCCGTGACTGCAAGGACGGAGCTCATTTTTTCAATAGCCGTGACAAAATCTCCGCTAACATCGCACATCGCCGCGAGAAAAAGATTGCCGAATGACTGTCCCTCAAGTCTGCCGCTCTTGAAACGGTAGCGAAACAGCTCCTTCATGAGCGGCTCGGTGTCCGCAAGCGCGGTCAGGCAGTTGCGGATATCTCCCGGGGGCAGAATGTTAAGCTCCTCGCGAATCATTCCGCTGCCGCCGCCGTCATCCGCCACGGTTACTATTACATTAATGTTCTTTGTGTAAAGCTTGATTCCCCTCAGCATGGTTGACAGACCCGTGCCTCCGCCGAGAGCAACAACCTTTATATCAGATAATCTTTTCATAGCACAAACACCAAAATCGTTTATTGACTAACGACCCTATCCTTGTTTATATCTCTGTGATTGACAAATGTGTTGTATCCCTCGCGGCACAGATGACCCGCAAGCTCGTTTGCCACGGTCACCGAGCGGTGCTTGCCGCCCGTGCAGCCCACCGCCACAACAAGGTTTGACTTGCCCTCCTTAATATAATTGGGCACAAGAAAATCGAACATATCGTTTAGCCTCGACACAAAATCCTTTGATACATCAAAGCCCATGACATAGCCCGACACCTCGGAGTCAAGACCCGTCTTTTCCTTAAGCTCGGGTATATAAAACGGGTTTGGCAGAAAACGCACATCGAACACCAGGTCGGCGTCTATCGGTATGCCGTACTTGAATCCAAACGACTGCACATTGATTGCCATGCTCTTTTTGTCGTCAAAATCCGAGGCAAACACGGTGCGTATATAATCGCCGAGCTGCTTTGGCTTCATGTTGGAGGTATCCACAATGCAGGTTGCCCGCTTGCGGATATCGGCAAGGAGCTTCCTCTCGGTGTTTATGCCGTCGAGCACGCCGCCGTCACCCGAGAGCGGATGTTTTCTGCGGCTCTCCTTGTATCTTTTAATAAGTATCTCGTTGTCCGCATCGAGAAAAAGTATCTCGCATTTTCCGTTTGTCCGTTCAAATTCATCCAGGCAGACCGGCAGTTCTCGGAACATATTTCCGCTGCGCGTGTCTATTGCAAAAGCAATGTTGTTGAGCACCCCGTCCGATTGGGCGCATATCTCGGCAAACTTTGAAAAGAGCTTCGGCGGCATATTGTCTATGCAATAGTAACCGATGTCTTCAAATACCTTGATTGCCTGACTCTTGCCTGCGCCCGACATTCCGGTTATAATAACAAATTTCAATCTTACCATCCCCTCTGTTTATCTGCCGTTTTTCAAATTTTTAATATTTTCACCTCGGGTTCGAGCCTGACCCCGAACCTCTCATAAACCGTATCCTGAACATGGCGTATCACCGCCAGTATATCCGCGCTCGTCGCGCCGCCCTTGTTTATGACAAATCCGCAGTGCTTCTCCGAAACCGCCGCTCCGCCGACCGAAAAGCCGGCAAGCTGCGAATCCTGAATAAGCTTTCCGGCGAAATACCCCTCGGGACGTTTAAACGTGCTGCCTGCGCTCGGGTATTCCAGCGGCTGTTTTTCACGTCTGCGCGCGTTAAGCTCCGCCATGCGCGCTTTTATCACGTCAAAATCGCCGCGGTTCAGCTCAAACACCGCCGATGTGACTATGCCGCCGCCAACGCAAAATACGCTGTGCCTGTAACCGAAACCGTGCTCCGCTCCGCTTATCTCCTTTATGCTGCCGTCGGGAGCAACGAACCTCGATGACGCAACTATATCCTTCATCTCGCCGCCGTATGCTCCGGCATTCATATA